>DASZBP010000136.1:0-3677 GCA_035943915.1 Gaiellaceae bacterium
CAGGCGCCCTGGAACGAGCCAGCGTGCTGGTTCAGGAACGCTTGCAACTGATCGAGCGCGACCTGAACCTCGGCATAGTGAGTCACTCCGCCGACGACCGTCACCTGGCAGACATCGACCGTCGCGACCGGCGTCGTCGACCCGCCGCCCCCGCTAGAAGGGCAGCTGCCGACGAACGAGCCGGGGAACTCGTTCAAATATGCGGCAACCTGATCCGCACGGACCTGTACCTGGGCGTAACTCGGAGCCGAGGCCGATCCGGTCACCTGACAAACGGTCACCGCGGCACTGGGAAGCCCTGCCCTCGACGAGGCCGGAAGAGCCAACACCGCAAGGCCGAGCGCCGCAAAGACCGCGATCACTGCGACGACGACAACCTGCCGTCGTGCCTCATGAACATGTCGCATGACTGACCCCATTTCGATTGGCCGATAGGACCCTGGATATCGGCGGCTAGGCCGTTCGGCCCACCCCCAAAAGGGGGTATTGCAACTCCCGATACATTTCCGACCGCGAAATCGACCCACCGTGCGGGCGACCTCCTCACCTACCTTCCAAAGATCGGCGGCCAATGGTCGGTCGCTAAGCACCTCGCGCCCGGGATGGATTTGTGCCTCCCAACCGGCCCCTGACGTTCCTTCACCTCGCGTGCCACGGTGCTCATTGAAGTGCATCGCTTACCGATCACGACCGTCCGCGAACTCGGCGCAGCCGTCGCGCTGACCGAGCGACAGACCTACGTCTACTGGCCGATCTCGCCGACGGCGGTTACATCACCCGTCACCGAGCGGCAGACGAGCTGTTACCGCGTCTACCCAGAGCGGCCTATGCGCGATCCGACAATGGCAGACGCCCGATCTCTGATCTACTCGCGATCACACGCCTCAACCGTGATGGTCGAGCATACGGCCGATGGTGATTGCCAGAACTCCGCGAATCGCCATGACGACTGCGCTCGCCGTAGTGGTGTTGCTCCTCGGTTGCGCCTCCGCAGCCCGGGTGATCGGCGTCAGCAGCACCCAAACCGGTGAAGCGCACTAGTGCCCGGCCGTGTCCTTAGGCGCGGCGGACGAAGTAGAGGATCAAAACCACAAGCAGAATGATCACGAGGATCCCGATAAGGCCATAGCCTGTTCCAGCAACCGCGAGCATGACGAGTTCCTTTCGCTAGACGCCTCTTTCTTCCGATCGACGCCACGTTCTCAAACCTCTTCGTTGAACAACGAGTGGCTTGGCGATGAGACGGGCAAGTGAAAGCGCGGGCCGTGATGCGTTTCCCGGCCTGGCTGCTCTGCTCGTCGACGCGAACATCAACCCCGAAGGATTCCCCCAGTGTCGCGGGTCAGCTTCCAGCAGATGGTGCTTGGGCTACAGCTGGTAGTGCAGGCGCTGGTGGTGCAGGCGCCGTCCAGAAGCCGGCGCACGCCGAAGGTGCAGCGGGCGGGGGCCGCCGAGCGGGTCGAGCGTGCGCTGAATCAGCCGCCAAGATGCGCGCCTAAAGCTGTCCGAGGGCTCGGGAAGGAAGGACGGTCCTTGTGTGAGGTTCGGGTCCACGAGTAGACGTTCGGCGTGTGCGGTTCGCCTACCGATAGCTCGCGTGAGTGATCTTTCGATTTGTCGGTGCGAGGGTCTGGCTGCAAGCCACTGATGCGCGTGCCTTGCGCTGCCGTCGGCTTGCGCCGCGTTCGAGGGGTGAGTCGCGCCGAGAAGCGGGCACGCCGCCCGGTCACTCCACGGCTCGACGACAGAGCCGCCATCGACACGCACCCCGCCCGTTGCGCCCAGCCTTACCGCACGAGCGAGGCTGCGCAGCCCGCCAGAGTGAAGGGACTCGTCTCAAGGGCTGTCAACCTGACCGTCAGCCTTGTCAAGGTTTCTGCGATTAGAGAGAGCAGCGCCTGACTGCCCAGGCTTGCTCAATCTATGTTCCCTCCTCTAGCCCGTCGAACAGCCGCCACCGCCTCGGGAGATCCCTCTCACGGATTGACAGAGTGGCCCGGGTCGGCTCTGCCGGTGGCGGTTCGGTGGCTTCAACACCTTCACCGCCCGCCAGCGGCGCCCGTACAAGTCAACTCATCCCGCAGTTTGAACTTTCAGGAACCGGCACCTCAATCAGCTGTCCCTTCGAATACTTGAGGACGGCAAGTGATGAGCTACCTGCGTGAGAAACTGCTTCCACAGCCCCTCGATGCAAAGCTCTTCACACCCTCAGCGGTGTCTGAAGGCACGGCACCACTACACAAAACCGGCGGACGGGTGCCAGCAACATCTCGCCGACATACAACCACTGAACGACCCCCGAAAGCAGGTCAATTAGGTGTCGTGACGGTCCGACGAGTGGCGTGCCAGACGCGCGACGAACCCGCGTGTGCGCTCGTATGATCGGCGCCCGGCCCGGGACTCTCGAGCCGTAGGAAGGCGGCCGGGAGCAAGGCCCCGCTCGCTCCGGCCGCCGTTTAGACCCGTCTGGTCAGTGCGGGTAGAAGCCCAGGTTTTGCCGGGCGGTCGCCGCCATGTCGGGCCCGTAAAACTGGCCTCCGGCACCGACATAGCCGTCGCCCTTGGGTGTCACGTTGCACTGCAGGTGGTAGCTGCCGACGTTAGTGCCGCCCGGGATGTTGCCATCGACGGCGGTCGGCTCCCAATACCCTTCGTTGGCCAGGATGAGCGCTTCAGCGGCCGGCCACACACCGGGTTCCGTCTGATAGGTCGAGTAGCAGAGGTACGCACCACTCACCTTCGACTGAACCGGGGCGAAGGCCAAGAGCGTGATGCTGACACAGGGACTCGTCACGCCGCCACCCTGCGCCATGAAGGAGTACTGGCCCGGAGGGACCCCACTCGCGGTGACAGGTCCGAACACGTAGTTGCCGCTGCCGTCGGTCGTCAGCGTCGCAATGGATCCAAACGACGCCCCGGGACAGCCGGCCCCGGCAAAGATGAAAATATCCACCGAGGAACCGACGATCGGCAAACCTCCCGGACCAGTCAGCTTTCCCGAAAACGTCGCAGGCCCGTTCAGGACAACCGGATTCGGGCTGACGTGCAGCGTCAAGGTATTCACCGCCGCGCTCGCCGAACCTACGGCGGCTGCCAGCGCCACCACCATGCCGATCACCGCGATCGCGATCAATTTGCGCACTTCAGTCTCCTTTTGATGAGCCGCAAGGTCGAGCAGATTCACACTTACAAACAGTACGTCCCTCAACGCGTTCGGCCTATAGGCCAACAGACCTCCAAAACACAACTCGAGGCTAGAGAAAAATCGGAGCTAAACCCAACACAATGGGAGCTAGCCCAACACAATGAGGGAGAGCGGGGCCACCACCCCTGCTCGATCCCTATGTCCCCTCGTCCAGCCCGTGGAACACCCGCCACCACATCGGGGCCGACAGATCACCTGATGACAACTAGGCGGCAGCCGACGCGGCTGTCGAGGACACGGCGAGCGCTCGCTCTCGACCGTCAGCCGACGGCGCTCGCGATCACGGTGACGATGATCGCTAGGGCGACGTAGCCGGCGACCACCTGACCCGCCTCTGCGTCGCCCGCTGGGCCGCGGCCACGGCAGCGGCACCAGGCCACGATCGCGATGCTCGTAGCCGTGATCGCCGCGGGCGCGGGCGGACAGGTCTGAGACAGCGTCGGGAGGAGATGCGAAGCGAAGGCTTCAACCT
>DASZBP010000137.1:0-2410 GCA_035943915.1 Gaiellaceae bacterium
GGAACTGTGGTCGGCACCGTCATCGATATGTATGACGGCAACTACCTATCGAGCTCTTCGACGACCGAGTCGAACCAGTACTGCGTCTTCTGAAAGGCAGCGCCTCAACGTACGACGGGAGGAGGTGATACCTCCTCCCGTCGTACGTTTGCGTCGCTGGCTGCTCGACCGCCCGGCTGCGACCGAATGATTGACGCCGACGTCATGCCACGACGCTTCGCCGACGAATTTTGCGCCGCCGCGCGATGCGCTCATACTGCCCGGCATGGATTGGAACCTTTTCGCCGGCGTGCCGGAGAGTGACGTCCGTGAGGTTCTCAAATACGCTCGTCGAAGGAACTTCGGACGCGGAGAGGTCGTCTTTCACCAACACGATCCCGCTGACTCACTTCACCTCATCGTAAGAGGGCGCTTTGCGTTCCGCACGATGACCCCTGTCGGAGATGTCGTTACTCTCGGTGTACGCGGTCCAGCAGAGTCTTTCGGTGAGATGGCAGTCGTCGATGAGCAAGGAAAGCGGTCGGCGACAGTGGCTGCGCTCGAACCGGCGGAGACGCTGGCTGTTTTCAGAGACGACTTCTCCGCCTTGCGTCGTACGTGTCAGAGCATCGACCAGATGCTCATCGCCTTCCTCGTCAACGAGGTTCGGACGCTGAACGATCGACTTCTGGAGGCGTTATTCGTGCCTGTCGAACGACGTGTGCGCCGTCGACTCGTCGAGCTAGCGACGGTCTACGCCGGCGGGGATGGCACGGCGATCATTCCGTTGACTCAGGAGGTGGTTGCGGAACTTTCGGGGGCCCGCCGTGCGACCGTCAATCAAGTTCTCAGGCAGGAACAGGAGCGCGGAACGGTCGAGCTTGGGCGCGGAAGAATCCGCGTAACGGACCGTGACGGCCTACAGCGTCGGAGCTGATCGACCCTCGCCCGCGCGCGCCCCGAAACACGAGAAGCTGAAATACTGAGACGAGAATGTTCGAACAGCCCGAGGGTGTTGTCAGCCTGCTCTTCACTGACATCGAGGGCTCAACGCGCGTCCTCGAGCGTGTAGGACGCGATCGGTACGCATCCCTGCTCGAGCTGCATCGCGCGCTGATACGTGATGCGGCGGCCGCTCATCGAGGGTACGAGGTCAACTGCGAGGGTGACTCGTTTTTCTTTTCGTTCGAAGAGGCTGCCGACGCGGTCGCCGTCGCCATCGAAGCGCAGCGCTCGCTCGAGGGTGCGAAGTGGCCTGATCATGAGGCCGCATTACGGGTTCGCATGGGGATCCATACCGGCGAACCGCTCTCGGCGCCGCCGAGGTACGTAGGCCTTGACGTGCACCGAGCGGCGCGGGTCATGGCAGCGGGCCACGGCGGGCAGATTCTCATTACGGCCGCAACGAAGAAAGCCGCCGGAATCGATTGCATCGATCTGGGCGAGCACCGCCTAAAGGATCTCCTCGAACCTCTTCGCCTGTTCCAAGTTCCGACAGGCGTCGGCCCGAATCGATACCCGCCGCTGGCGACGCTAACCGAATGCCCTACCAACCTGCCGATCCAACCCGATCATCTCGTCGGGCGTGACCGTGAGCTCGCTGAACTGGCGCACCTCATCGCGGATCGGGAGAAGCGGCTCCTGTCATTTGTCGGCCCAGGCGGCGCCGGCAAGACACGACTCGCGCTCTCGGCGGCCGCCGAGGCCATAAGCGGTTTCAAATCCGGAGTCTTCGTCGCCTTTCTCGCGCCCGTGGCAACCGCAGATCTTGTACCGAACGCGATTGCTGACGCGCTCGCGATACGCGAAGTCGCGGGCGAGCCGATCGAAGAAACGCTTGCCACGTACCTCGCCGAGCGAGACCTGCTACTCGTGCTCGACAACTTCGAGCATCTCCTAGCGGCAAGCAACCTCGTATCTCGTCTGCTCTCGAATGCTTCGCAGCTGCACGTGCTGATCACCAGTCGGTCGCCACTCCGCGTCCGGGGCGAACAGGTCTACGAGGTGCCCCCGCTCGGCACAGAGGACGCCCTGACGCTCTTGCGAACCCGGGCCGCGCCGACAGTGATGAGTTCGCCGGAGCTCGCAGGAAACGACAAGGCGCTTCGGGAAATATGCCAACGCCTGGACGGGCTGCCGCTGGCTATTGAACTGGCGGCGCCTCTTCTCTCGCTCTTTGAGCCCTCAGATCTTCTCGCCCGTCTCGAGGGGATGCTCGAGCTGTTGTCGGATGGACCTCGTGACCTCGATGAACGCCAACGGACACTAAGCGGAACGATCGCTTGGAGCTACGACCTGTTGCCGGTGCAGGCACAGAGGCTTCTCGATCGAAGCTCGGTATTCGTCGGAGGCGCCAAGGTCGCAGATCTCGAGAACGTCTCAGGGATCGACGCGACAGCACTGAGGTCGCTCGTTGACGTAAGCGTGGGGC
>DASZBP010000138.1:0-18822 GCA_035943915.1 Gaiellaceae bacterium
CCGCGCTCGGCGAGCAGCACGCGCGCTCCGCGCTCGGCCCATTCGGATCGAGCCAGAGGCGGAGCGTCACCCCGAGCGCGTGCGGCCCCGCCTTCAGCAGGGCGACCGCGCTGTCGACGCCGCCGCTCACGCCCACGGCAACCCGCTCCGGATGCGGTGCCGCACGGAACGCGGGCGCGAGCGCATTTGCGAGCGCGTCGACCGCAAGCGTCTCGCCGCCGACCGCCGCTGCTTCGAGCAGCGTCAGCCCGCGCAGGTCGGACGCGAGCCCGTCTGCATCCGCGTCGGCAATGCGGTCGCCGCTGACCTTGAGGCGCACGGCTGCGTACTCCTCCCCCCGCGCCGAATCCCCCAGAAGCTCACGCATGGAGAGAACTGTGCCTCACGCCGCCGATCTTGCCGCGTCCGTGTGAACCTGGACAAGCCAGGTGGGTGCCGTGCGGACCGTCGGACGCGAGGCGCCTAGGCCCGACTCGGGCTCCCTTTCACATGGTGTTGGTTCTACATGGATACGCGGCCCGCGAACGGCGTGGGCACCGCCGCACTGTAGCCGTGCTCATCGAGTCTGGGCGTAGGACCAGTGCACGGCCTTCACGCCTTCGAGGCCGAGCTTGCGCGCGAGCGCATCGGTGACGTCGAACTGCCGCCCGGGCTCGTACGGGCCGCGATCGACCACCTGCGCGAGGATGCGCTGGCCCCTGTACTCGATGATGATCCGTGCGCCGCACGGCAGCGTCGGATGCGCGATGCCGTACGTCGTCGCCTGCAGCACTCCGCCGCATGCAGTGTGGTGCCCGAACGCTGCCGGCCCTGCCGAACCGGCTTCTGCGACGAAGTCGCCGACCGCCGTCGGCGCGCGGGGGCCGTGCCCGTTGCCGAGGTCGCCGAGCGCGAACGCGATCGTCGCGGCGAGCAACGCCACCGCCGCAAGCGCGAAGACGGTCGCCAGTGGCGCGCGCGTCACAGCAGAGCGCCGAACGACTCGCGCACGAGGTCGTCGAACTCGGACGGCAGGTTCCCGTCGGCGCCGGCGTAGTCGCGGAGGTACTGCAGCAGGAAGGTCTGCTCGTCGTTGGCGGTGCCGCTGCCGGCGAGGGCGCGCTCGAGCTCGGCGAAATTGTACGGCGGGCCGGCGACGCGGGCTGGCGCAGACGCGGGAGCCGTCGCCACCGCCACCGGCTCCGGCACCGGTTCGGGCTCCGGTTGCGGCTCCAGCACGGGCTCCGGGACAGGCGCCGGGACGGGCGCGGCGAGCGGCCGTTCCTGGATGACGCGGACATGCGTCGGCTGCGCCTCTTCGACGACGGGAGGCGCCTGCACCGGCTCCGGCGCCGCGGGGCGCGGCTCCGTGCGCTCGGCCAGCGACGACTCGACGAGGACCCCCAGCCCGAGGACGGCGAAGACCGCGGCGCCGACCTCCCACCAGACGAGGTGCAGGACCGGGCCTGCGATGACGGCAGCGGCGAGGATCGCTGCCGCCTCTGCGGCGAAACGGACGCCGACGCGTTGGAAGCTCATTTCTTCTCCGGCTTCGCAGGGACGAGGATCGACGGGACGTCGCTCTTGCGTCCGAAGCGGCCGCGCGCAGGCTCTTCGAACGGGTCGACGTGGTAGCGCGCCATGCGCACGGCGGCCGGCGCGGGCGCGGGCTCGGGCTCAGTCTCCGCTGCTGGCTCCGGATCCGGCTCCGGCTCGAGGTCGGGCTCGGGCGTTGGCAGCGGGACGATCCACTCCTCGGGCGGCGCTTCCTGCGTGTCCTCCGGCTCGAGCATGACCGGCCACTCGCTGAGCAGCTCCTCGCGCACGGCAGCGGAGGCGATCCAGGTCGCACCCTCGTCGAGCTCCGGCTCGGGGTAGCCGCCCGAGACCTGTTCGAGCGGCTGCGCCGGGGGCAGCGCGAAGGCCGGCGCGTGCCAGCGCGGCGGCAGCCCGCCTGCGTAGTGCGGCCGCGACGCAGCTCCCGCCCACTCGGTGAGCGCGACCAGTGCCCAGCCGCCGAGCATCACCGCCACGATCTCCGCGGGATTCAGCGCTGTGAATGCAAGCGCGGCGGCCAGCGCACCAAGGTAGAGAGCCTCGAGCGCAAACCGAAACCCGCGACGGTTCGGCACCGGTCTCCTACCGCCTACTGGTCGGGTTCCTCGTCGTGCTGAGGCTCGGGCTCCGCTTCGGGCTCGGGTGCGGCCTCGGCTTCGGGCTCGAAGGCGTCGGGCGCCTCGATCAGCGACGGCGGCGTGCCGCGGGTCTGCAGGACCGTTGCGTGCGCCGCGGCGACGATCGACTCGGTCGCCTCGTTGAGCCTGTCCGCGCCGAGGCCGGCCGCTGTGAGCAGCTGCTCGGCGCCCTGCTGCGCGCGCTGAAGCGTGGCGGCGGCCTGCGCGCGTGCCCAGTCCAGTGTCTGGTCGACTTCGGCGCGCACCGCATTGGTGAGCTCCGTTGCCTGGTGCCGTGCCTGCTCGAGCAGGCGTGCGCCACGCGCCTCGGCCTCGCGGATCTCGGCGGTCGCGTCGCGGTTCGCGTTCGCGAGTAGCTCGCGCGCCTCGTTCTTCGCGTTCTTCATCAGCTCGTCGCGCTGGCGCTCGCTGTCGTCGCGGAAGCGGTCGATGCGGCGCTCCTCCTCCTGGAGGTCGCGCTGCTTGCGCGTGATCTCGCCTTCGGTGCGCTGAAGCTGCTGTGCAGATGCCTTCTGCGCGTCGCGCTCGATGACATCCGCAAAGTCGGCGGCGGCACGGATGACGTGCAGCGCATCCATGCGAATCGTGTGGCCCGGCGCCTCGGCCGACGGCTGCGCGCGCGACGCCGCCTGCGTCACGCGGAGCTGCGCCTGCAGTTGCAGCAGGTGCCGCCGGAACGTGTCGAATGCCTCGCGGACGCGGTCGCCGTCGTACCCGCCGCCACGCGTCAGCGGGAGGTCGTCGATGCTCGGAAGCGAGGTGAGCGGAGTCGGGTCGTTGACTGCCATCGCGCCAAGTATGACGGAGCCGTCAGTCGGGTTGTGCGATCGCAGCGATGCCGAGCTCTTTCAGGACCGACTCGGGCATTGGTGTTGGAGCGCCTGTGAGCGGATCTGTCCCGCTCGAGACCTTCGGGAAGGCGATCACCTGGCGGATGTCGGGCTCCGCCGCCATGAGCGCGACGAAGCGGTCGATGCCCATCGCGAACCCGCCGTGCGGCGGCGCACCCATCGCGAGCGCCTCGAGCAGGAAGCCGAACTTCGCATGCGCCTCCTCGTCGCTCAGCCCCATGGTGCGGAAGACCTTCTGCTGGAGCTCGACGTCGTGGACGCGGATCGAGCCGGAGCCGAGCTCCCAGCCGTTCCAGATCAGGTCGTAGTGCTGGCCCTGGATGCCCGCCGGGCTCGTCTCGTCCCACTCCTCCTGGCCGGCGACCGGCGCAGTGAACGGGTGGTGCATGAACGTCCAGCGGCCGCTGTCCTCGTCCTGCTCGAACAGCGGAAAGTCGATGACCCAGTGAAACGCCTGCGCGTCCGGGTGGGTGAGCTCGAGCTCGCGGCCGAGGTGGACGCGCAGCCCGCCGAGCACGCGGGCGACCGACGCCTCCTCCGCGGCTGCAAAGAGAACGGTCGAGCCCGGCTCCGCCTTGAACGCGGCGAGCTCGTCCTCGCTGAGGAACTTCGCGATCGGCGAGCGGACCTCGCCGCTCTGGTCGACGACGATGTACGCGAGGCCCTTCGCGCCCCACTCCTTCGCGACCTCCTCGAGCCGGCCGAGCTCGGCGCGTGAGAACGCGCGCGGCGCGATCAGGAAGCGGACGCACGGCGCATTCGCGAAGACGCCGAAGCCGCTGCTGCGCGTGAGCTCGGTCGCCTCCTGGATCTCGAGGCCGTAGCGAAGGTCGGGCTTGTCGGTCCCGTACTTGGCGATCGCCTCGGCATAGGTCAGCCGCGGGAACGGGCGCTCGGGCGCCTCGCGTCCGACCGCCTCGAACGATGCGACGACGCACTGCTCGAGCACGTCGAGCACATCCTCCCTTTCGGCAAAAGCCAATTCCAGATCGAGCTGGCGGAACTCGAACTGCCTATCGGCGCGCAGATCCTCGTCTCGCCAGCAGGTCGCGATCTGGTAGTAGCGGTCGATTCCGCCGACCATGCACAGCTGCTTGTAGAGCTGCGGCGACTGCGCCAACGCATAGAACGTGCCCGGCTGCAGCCGCACCGGGGTGAGGAAGTCGCGCGCGCCTTCAGGCGTGCCGCGCGTCATGCTCGGCGTCCACACGTCGACGAAGTCGAGCGAGTCCATCGTGCGGCGAATCGCGCTGATCACAGTGTGGTTCAGGCGCAGGTTGCGCTGCATGCGGTCACTGCGCATGTCGAGCCAGCGGTACTTGATGCGCAGCGCCTCTTCGACGTTCTCCTCGTCGATCTGGAACGGCAGCGGCGTCGACCGGCTGAGGATGTTGAGCGTGTCGACCTGCAGCTCGACTTCGCCGGTCGGGAGGTTCGGGTTCACGGCCTCGGGCGCGCGGGCGACGATCTCGCCTTCCGCCTGCACGACGAACTCGTTGCGCAGCTCCTTCGCCGTGTCGGTCTCCTTGACGACGAGCTGCACCTTGCCGGTGTGGTCACGCAGGTCGATGAAGACGAGCCCTCCGTGGTCGCGGCGTGTGTCGACCCAGCCCGCAAGCTTCATGCGCTTGCCGACGTGCTCCGGGCGGAGCTCGCCGCAATAGAGATCCCGCCAGCTCATGCGGTGAGGGTAGCGACGAGCCCATCGAGCTCAACCAGCTGCTCGTCGCTGCCGGCGCGGCGGATCGCGGCCTCGTTGCCGCGAACGACGACGACCGTCTTCGCGCCGGTCCTCCCCGCCTGCGTCATCTGACCCTTGAAGCTGCGCCCCGCGTAGTCCATGTCGGCGGCGACACCTGCGCGGCGCAGCTCGGCAAGCGCCTGCGCGACGCGCACGCGGTCGGCGTCCTCGCCGACGACGAGGAAGACGTCGATCGACATCGCGTCGAATGTGATGCCTTCGTTCTCGATTGCGAGCAGGAGCCGCTCGAGACCCGCGCCGAAGCCGACGCCCGGGGTCGGCGGGCCGCCGATCTGCTCGATCAGCCCGTCGTAGCGTCCCCCGCCGCAGATCGTCGAGTTCGCGTTCTCGTCCGGGCCGAGAAACTCCCAGGTCGTGCGTGAGTAGTAGTCGAGCCCGCGCACGAGCACGGGGTCGATCACGTACGTGACGCCGTACGCATCGAGATAGCGGCGCACCTCTGCGAAGTGCTCGCGGCATGCGTCGCAGAGCGACTCGCCGATCTTCGGCGCGTCCTCGAGCGCAGCGCGCACTTCCGGGCTCTTCACGTCGAACACCTGCAGCGGGCTGGTCTCGCGCTTGTGCCGCGCGTCCTCGTCGAGGACGTCGCCGTGCGCGTCGAGCCATGCGTTGAGCTTCTCGACGTACTGCGGGCGGCAGTTCTTGTCGCCGATCGAGTTGAGATGCAGTTCCCACTTCGTGACGCCGAGGCGGCGGAGGAGCTCGTGGTAGAGCTGGATGATCTCGGCGTCGATTGCGGGGTCCTCGGACCCGATCGCCTCGACGGACAGCTGGTAGTGCTCGCGGTGGCGGCCGCGGCCGGGACGGCCGTAGCGGTACATCGGCGCGATCGTGTACGCCTTCAACGGCTGCGGGTCGCGCTGCATGCCGTGCTCGAGGTACGCACGGGCGATCGGCGCCGTGCCCTCCGGCCGCAGCGTCAGCGAACGGTCGCCACGATCCTCGAAGGTGTACATCTCCTTGTGCACGACGTCGGACGCCTCGCCGGACGTGCGCACGAACAGGCCCGTGTCTTCGAAGCCCGGCGTCTGGATTCGGCCCCACCCGTACTGCGCGGTGGTCTGCTCGATCGTGCGAACGAGCCCCCACCACGCTGCGTCGCGCGGCAGGACGTCGTGCGTCCCGCGCGGTGCCTGGAATTGCTCGGTCACGACGCGCGCTCGGCGCGCAGGTCGCGCAGGAATGGGTTCGTCTCGAGCTCTCGTCCGAGCGTCGTCGCGCCGCCGTGGCCGGGACGCACGACGGTGTCCGCGGGATAACGGTCGAGCAGCGCACGCACGGAGTCGAGCAGCGTGTCCCAGTCGCCGCCTTCGAGGTCGACGCGGCCCACGCTGCCCGCAAAGAGGAGGTCGCCCGCGAACAGCTCACCATCCGCGAAGAACGCGACGTGACCGTGCGAGTGGCCGGGGACGTCGACGACGCCGAAGTCGATGCGCGCGACGGTGATCGTGTCGCCGCCGGTGACCATATGCGCGGGGTCGTGTGCGCCGACGCGGAATCCGCCGCGCGTCAGGCCTGCGCGCAGTGCCTCGACCTCGCCGGCCGGTGCCCAGACCTCGGCGCCTGTGCCTTCGACAAGCGCCGCGACGCCGCCGATGTGGTCGACATCCGTGTGCGTGACGAGGATCCCGGCGACCGTCGTGCCCATCCGCGCGAGCTCGAGCCGGAGCGGCGTCGGATCGTCGCCGGGGTCGACGACGACTGCTTCGGTCGCGCCGCGCTCGGCGCGGATCACGTAGCAGTTCGACCCGAACGGGCCCATCACGAAGCTGTCGACGGTGAGCGGCATCGGGGCGTTTGAGTGTATCCAGGCGCGGAAACACGGCCTGCCATGCAGCACTGGGACCTGTTGAGCGCGTCGGCGCCGGAGGGCACGCGCGACCCGGTCGTCCTGTTGTCGGAGGACGGCGTTGCGCGCGCGGTGCTGATCGCGCTCGAGCCGGGTCAGTCGCTCGGCGACCATCAGGTGAAGGAGCACGCGTGGGTGACGGTCGTCGACGGAAGCGTCGTCGCCTCCGCGGGCGGCACCGACCAGGAGCTCGGCGTCGGCGGCCTCGTGCACTTCGAGCCGAACGAGCGTCATGCCCTGCGCAGCGAACGCGGTGCGCGCGTGTTGCTGCTGCTCGCGCCGTGGCCCGGCGAGGGCCACTACCGCGGCGATACCGCTTAGCTCTTCGCGTCGAGCTTCGCCGTCCGCTTCAAGTAGCTGCGATAGGCGAGGCGATCGACCCAGTACGTCAGCGGGATGAACGCGACGGCGTAGATGACTGCGATCGACGCGCGTGATGCGGTCGACCCGCCGTGCAGCACGAAGACGAACGCGACGAAGATCGCCCCGCCCATCAGCCCGCCGCGGCGGAACGCACGCCGCCATGTCGGCTGCGGCGGCTCGCGCTGCGCGCGTGACGTGGGCTTGGCCTGAGTCTTCGCCGGCTTCTTCTCCGCGCGCTGCTGCTCGCGGATCTCGGCGATCGGCTTCTCGTTCCCCTCGTCGTCGAGCAGGACGGTCTCGTACTCGTGCCGGAACGACTTGTCGCGACGGCGGCGCTGTTTGCGGCTCGGCATGCGGCCAGGTTACCGCCGGTACTCGACGCGTCCGCCGCGGATCACGGTCGCGACGACGTCCCCGGCGAGGTGGTACGCGAGATAGCGCCAGTCCGGCGCGCCGATCAGGGTCAGGTCGGCGCGCAGCCCAGCCGCGATCCGGCCGCGGTCGTCGAGGCCGAGCACGCGGGCTGCATTCACCGTCAGTGCCGCCAGCGCCTCCTCCGGCGACATGTGGAGCTGCGTGCACGCGAGCGACGCGATCAGCGGCAGGCTCGTGGTGAAGGAGCTGCCGGGATTGAAGTCCGTCGCGAGCGCGACGGTCGCCCCCGCGTCGAGCAGCGCGCGCGCCGGCGGCATCGGCCGGTCGAGGAAGAGCGCGCTCGCCGGGAGCAGCACCGCGACCACGTCGCTCTCCCCGAGTGCGGCCACACCCGCATCGCCGGTCGCTTCGAGGTGGTCGACGCTCCGCGCGCCGAGCTCGACCGCGAGCGGGATCGCGCCGCTCTCCGTGAACTGGTCGCCGTGCAGGCGCAGCGCGAGTCCCGCGTCGCGACACGCGCTGAGGTAGCGGCGTGCCTGCGCGGCGCCGAACGCGCCCCGCTCGAGGAACACGTCGGCGGCGTCCGCGAGCTGCGCAGCCTCGGGCAGCACGTCGCGTAGCGCGAAGTCGAGATATGCGTCCGCGTCGTCGAACTCCGGCGGGACGCTGTGCGCGCCGAGCCAGGTCGGCGAGCCGCCCGCTTCACGAACGGCGCGCAACGATGCCAGCTCGGTGTCGCGGTCGAGGCCGTAGCCCGACTTCCCCTCCCACGTCGTCGTGCCGTGCGCGAGCATCCACGACGCGTGTCGCTCGACCCGCGCACGCAATCCCGCCTCGCCGAGGCCACGGGTCGCCGTGACGGTCGACTGGATGCCGCCGCCGGCTGCGTGCAGCTCCTCGTAGCTCGCGCCCGCGGCGCGCAGCGAGAACTCGCCCACGCGGTCGCCTCCCCACGCCGGATGCGTGTGGCAATCGACCAGGCCGGGGACCGCGCACAGGCCGCGCGCGTCGAGCTCTTCCGCATCGCCGACCGGCAGGTCGCGCATACGGCCGACCGCCGCGATGCGGTCGTCGTCGCAGAGGACGTACGCGTCGTCGAGCACGCCGCCGGGCGTCACGACCTGCGCCAGGTCGCGAACGAGCAGGCGCGTCAACGGCCGGGGACCGACAAGCCGTGCTCGCGCGCGGCAGCCTCGGCCTCCGGATAGCCGGCGTCGAAATGCCGCACCACGCCCATGCCCGGGTCGGTCGTCAGCACGCGCTCGAGGCGCTCCGCCATCTCGTCGGTGCCGTCGGCGAGGACGACCATGCCGGCGTGGATCGAGTTGCCGATTCCGACACCGCCGCCGTGATGGACGCTGACCCACGTCGCGCCCGCCGCCACGTTCACGAGCGCGTTGAGGATCGGCCAGTCGGCGATCGCGTCCGAGCCGTCGCGCATGGCCTCCGTCTCGCGGTACGGCGAGGCAACCGAGCCTGCGTCGAGGTGATCCCGCCCGATCACCACCGGCGCCGTGACCCGCCCGGAACGGACGAGATCGTTGATCGCCAGCCCCGCCTTTGCGCGGTCGCCGTAGCCGAGCCAGCAGATTCGCGCGGGCAGCCCCTGGAACGCTACCCGCTCGGGTGCGAGCTCGAGCCACCGCTGCAAGAGCGCGTCGTCCGGGAACAGCGCGCGCAGCGTCTCGTCGATGACCGCGATGTCGGCGGGGTCGCCGGACAGCGCCGCCCAGCGAAACGGCCCGATGCCGCGGCAGAAGAGCGGCCGGATATAGGCCGGGACAAAGCCCGGGTATGAGAAGGCGTCCGCTACGCCACCTTCACGGGCCTCACCTCGCAGGTTGTTGCCATAGTCGAAAACGTAGCTCCCGTTCTGGGCGAATTCGAGCAATGCGGAAACGTGTTGCACAATTGATTCGCTTGCGCGACGCAGGTACTCGTCCGGATCGGACAACCGCAGCGCAGCGGCCTCCTCGACGGACAATCCGACAGGCACGTAGCCCGTCAACGGATCGTGGGCGGCCGTCTGGTCGGTGACGAGATCGAAGTGCTCGCGGCGGCGCGCAAGCTCCGGAACGACCTCGGCCGCGTTTCCGAGCAGGCCGACCGAGAGCGCGCGTCCTTCGGCGGCGGCAGCGCGCACGCGCGCGACCGCATCGTCGAGCGACTCGGTCGCCTCGTCGAGATAGCGCGTGTCGAGACGGCGCTGGATCCGCGTCGGGTCGACCTCGATGCAGAGGATCGCGCCGCCGGCGAGCGTCGCTGCGAGCGGCTGTGCGCCGCCCATGCCGCCGAGGCCGGCGGTCAGCACCGTGCGCCCGGCGAGCGTCGGCGCACCGAAGTGCTTCTCGGCCGCCGCCGCGAACGTCTGGTACGTCCCCTGCAAGATCCCCTGCGTCCCGATGTAGATCCACGAGCCGGCGGTCATCTGGCCGAACATCGTCAGCCCCTCCGCCTCGAGCCGGCGGAACTCGTCCCACGTCGCCCACTTCGGCACGAGCAGCGAGTTCGCGATCAGCACGCGCGGCGACTGCGGCGTCGTGCGGAACACCGCGACAGGCTTTCCGGACTGGACGAGCAGCGTCTCGTCGTCCGCGAGCCGCAGCAGCGAGCCGACGATCGCTTTGAGCGCGTCGTGCGAGCGTGCGGCGCGACCGGATCCGCCGTAGACGACGAGATCCTCCGGACGCTCGGCAACGTCGGCGTCGAGGTTGTTCAGCAGCATGCGAAGCGGTGCTTCCGTCGACCATGCCCGCGCGTTGAGTGCAGAGCCGTGCGGGGCGCGGATGGACGAGAGGTCGCCGCACAGCGACTCGACGAGCGCGTCGACCGAATGCGTGACGGTCACAGCAGCTCGTCCTGGTGCGCCTGCCGCCTGATCCGCTGGTAGTAGCGGAACCACGTCCAGGTGACCGTCGCGACGAAGAACAGTGCGGCGAGCACCAGCGCCTTCAGCACCGGGCCGCCGGTCGCCCATGCGATCAGCACGACGAGCGCTGCAAAGAACCCGTAGACGAGCGCGCTGTCGCGGTAGGGATGCGCGGGGATGTCGCGCGGCTGCGACGTGCCCCACATCATGCGGCGCTCCCGGCTCATTCGAGCTCGCCCACTTCCGACTCGACCGCGGCGAGCAGTGAGCCGTCACGGATCGCCGTCGCGACGCGCTCGATGTCCTCGCTGAGCGGGCGGTCGTCGCGGAGGCGCGAGGAGAGCTCGCGCACGGCGTCGTGCATCGCACGCGCGCCGCGTCCAGGCTCGAGCGGAGCGAGGAACTCGACCGCCTGCGCGCCGGCGAGCAGCTCGATCGCGAGCGCGCGCTCGGAGTTCGCCACGACCTGCCAGGCCTTCAGCCCGGATGCGTTGCCCATCGACACATGATCCTCCTGCCCGGCGCTCGTCGGGATCGAGTCGACCGACGCCGGATGACAGAGCGACTTGTTCTCGGAGACGAGCGACGCGGCCACGTACTGCGGGATCATGAACCCCGAGTTCAGTCCCCCGTCGGTCGTCAGGAACGCAGGCAGGCCGTCGCTCAGATTCGGGTTGACGAGCCGCTCGACGCGGCGCTCCGAGATGTTCGCAAGCTCGGCGACCGCCATCGCGAGCGCATCGAGTGCGAACGCCAGCGGCTGTCCGTGGAAATTGCCCGCCGAGACGAGCTGACCGGTCTCGACGAGCACGAGCGGGTTGTCGGTCGCGGAGTTGAGCTCCGTGCCGACCGAATACTCGACATAGTCGAGAAGATCGCGCGACGCGCCGTGCACCTGCGGCGCGCAGCGCAGCGAGTACGCGTCCTGCACCTTGTCGCACCAGCGGTGCGACTCGCTGATCGCCGAGCCTTCGAGCAAGCGGATGACATTGCGCGCCGACGCAGCCTGGCCGCGCAAAGGACGCAACGCATGCACCTCCGGGATGAAGGAGAGCTTCGACCCTTGCAGCGCCTCGAGCGACAGCGCGCACGCGCAGTCCGCGGTTCGCGCAAGCCGCCACGCGCGCACGAGCGCGAGCGATCCCTGCGCCGCCATGAACTGCGTGCCGTTGATCAGCGAGAGCCCTTCCTTCGCGACGAGCCGAACCGGTTCGAGATCGACGCGGCCGAGCGCCTCTGCACCCGAGACCAGCTCCCCGTCGACCCACGCCTTTCCCTCTCCGACGAGCGGCAGCGCGAGATGTGCGAGCGGCGCGAGATCGCCGGAGGCTCCGACCGATCCGCGCGACGGCACGTGCGGCAGGACGCCACGGTTGAGGCAGTCGAGCAGCAGCTGCACCGTCTCGATGCGCGCGCCAGAGTTGCCCTTCGCAAGCGTGTTGGCGCGCAGCAGCATCGCCGCGCGCACGACCTCGTCGGGATACGGGTCGCCGACGCCGCACGCATGCGACCGCAGCAAGCGCAGCTGCAGCTCCTCCGTGAGCTCTTCCGGGATCTGGCGCGAGACGAAGCGGCCAAATCCCGTGTTCACCCCATAGGTGTGCTCGTGACTCCCGTGCGCGGCGCGCTCGACGACGGCGCGGGCGGCATTCATCCGCTCTCGCGCGAAATCCGACAACGGCGCGGCCGATTCGCGCTCCACGGCGACACGCCACACGTCGCGGAGCGTGAGATCCTCGCCCGTCAGCCCTCTGGTAACCGTCACCGCATCAGTGTAAGAGGGTTCGTATGGCACTTCACGAAGTGGCACTCGTGAGCCTCCGCGCGCTCATCGCTCGCCGTGCGCCGATTTCCGGCCTGGTTGCGGCTGCCGCCGTGCTCGTCACGGCTGCCCCGGGCGCCGGTGCGCCGCCCGGCTTGAAGCAGAAGGAGCATCAAGCGCAGCAGGTGCTCGGAGAGGTCAACGCTCTCGACATCCAGCTCGGCCGCGTCGGCGAGCAGCTGAACGGCGCGCGGTACGAGCTCGCGAAGGTGCAGAAGCGCGAGCAGGCCACGCGCCGCAGCCTGAAGATCGCGCGGCGCAGGTACGCGGTCGCGCAGAAGCGCGTCGTCGCCCGCTTCGTCGCGCTCTACGAGACGAACGCTCCGAGCACTGCCGACGCCGTCCTCGGCGCCTCGAACGTGTCGAGCATCCTCGACCGCCTGCAGCTCGTGCAGGCAACCGACCGGCTCGACCGCCGCCTCGCGAAGGCGGCCGACACGCAGCGGCGCCTGCTCGCTCAGCGTGAGCAGGCGATGCTGGCCGAGCGCCTGCGTCACGTCGCCGCCGTCGCGGCGATCTCCGCGCACGAGCACACGATCAACGCCGAGCTGGGCCAGCGTCGCGTCCTCCTCAGCTCCGTCCAGGGCGAGGTCAACCACCTGAAGGCGCAGGAAGCAGCGCGCCAGGCACGTCTCGCCGCGGCGGCGCGCGCACGCCTGGCCGCGCAGCTGAAGGCCCAGCAGCGGGCGGCAGCAGCCGCGGCACGCGTAGCGGCGGCCAAGAAGAGAGCAGCCACGCCGCCGCCGGCCAAGACCACGACCCCGGCCAGGACGACCGCGACGACCACGACGACCACAACGACTCCTGCTCCGCCGACCACCACCGCGCCCACCACGACGACCGCGCCGATCACGACGACGACGACGACGTCGACGTCGACGGAGCCTGTGGCGCCGCCGCCCAGCGCGCCCGGCCACCCCGAAGCGGCGTCGATCGCGATGAAGTACCTCGGCGTGCCCTACGTCTTCGGCGGGAGCACGCCCTCAGGCTTCGACTGCTCCGGCCTCGTGATGTACGTCTTCGCGCAGCTCGGCATCCAGCTTCCGCACTTCGCGGCTGCACAGTACGGCTACGGCGTCGCGGTCTCGCGCGCGAACCTGCAGCCGGGTGACCTCGTCTTCTTCGACGCGCTCGGGCACGTCGGCATCTGGATCGGAGGCGGCGAGCTCATCGATGCGCCGCACACCGGCACGGTGGTGTCGATCCACTCGCTCACCGGCTGGTACCTCTCGCACTACGTCGGCGCCCGCCGGGTGTAGGTAGAAGAACGGGGTGTCCGACCCCGTTCTCGGCATACCGCGCGAGCTCGAGCCTGCACCCACCGAGACCGGAGCGCTGTCGCTACTGCGGCGGCCAGACTTTCGCCGGCTCTTCCTCGCGGTCTCGGCGAGCGAGCTCGGCGACTCGCTCCACTACATCGCACTGATGTGGTTCGCGCTCGACGTCGGCGGCCCGCTCGGCGTCGTCGCTGTGCGGCTCGCCGACAGCATTCCCGCGATCGTCTTCGGGCTTCACGGTGGGCTGGCAGCCGACCGGTTCAGCCGCAAGCGGCTGATGGTGTCCGCCGACGTCGTGCGAGCGGTGACGCTGTTGCCGATTGCGATCGCAGGCATTGCCGGCTCGCTGCCGCTCTGGGGGCTGATCGTGGCGTCGTTCGTGCTCGAGTCGTCGACCAGCTATTTCGCACCTGCCTACGGCGCGACGATCCCGACGCTCGTGGACCGCGCGAACGTGCAGCGCGCGAACGCGCTCGTGCAGGCGACGACACAGGCATTGTCGATCGGCGGCTGGGCGGTCGCCGCCGTCCTGCTCACCGTTCTTCCCGTCAGCGTCTTCTTCGCGGTGAACGCCGCATCGTTCGTCGTCTCCGCGTTGTTCATCTCGCGGATCCGGCATGGGCACGAGCATGACCCGCACGCCGAGCCGCCGAGCCTGCGTGCCGGGATAACCGCGCTCAAGCCGCGGCCCGTGCTGCTGGCCGCGGTGGTCGCGCTCGGAGTCGCGGTGACGATCACCTCGGGCACATGGATCGGCGGCGTGCCGACGTTCGTGCAGAAGACGCTGCATCTCGGCGCAGGCAGCTTCTCGATCCTCATGGTCGGCTATGCGGCCGGCTCGATCGTCAGCGGCGTCGTCCTGGCGCGCGTCCCGATCCGGCGAAAGGCACGCGCCAGCATGCTCGTATGGCTGATGTACCTCCCCGGCTACGGCCTGTTCGCGTTCGCGCACACTTTGTGGCTCGCGTTGATCGGTGCGTTCTTCGCGGCGACCGGGCAGAGCTCATCCGTCGTCCTCATCAACTCCGCGGCGCAGGAAGAGGTGCCCGACTCGGTGCTCGGGCGCGTACTCGGCGTGATCTCGTTCACGCACCGCGGCGCGCACGCGACGGGACTGATGTTCGTCTCGCCGCTCTTCGCGTTCGTCGCGGCGCGTGCCGTGTTCGGCGCATCCGCGATCGCGGTTCCACTCGTGGGCGTTATTGCAGTAGTCGCAACTCGAGCAGCCGGGACGCGTCGAACCCGCTGATCCCGAGCATCGCGCCGGCAGCCGTCGCAGCAGCGCCCGCCGGCATCAGGCCGACGAGCTCGGAGCCGACCACCTCTGCCCCACGCGCTTCCGCCTCCGCGCGAATGCGGTCGACGATGTCGTGCAGCGCCGCCGCCTCCCAGTCCTCGACGTTCATCGACACCTGGACGCATTTCGCCGACGGCAGCTCGAGGCCGAGGGCGCGCACGCCGGGGAACCCGCCGCCGCGCTCACGCACGATCGCGGCGATCGCACGCGCCACCGAGACCGGGCCGCGCAGGTTGACGTTGAACGCGATCAGCGGTCGGCGCGCGCCGAGGATGACGCCGCCCGCGGTCGGATGCAGATCCGGCGGGCCGTAGTCGGGCACGATCTCCGCGAGGTTGCCGCGACGGTAGTACGCCGGTCCGCGCGCAGGAGGGTCGTAGACGAACACGGGGAGGCCGAGCTCACCCCCGATCCGCTCACCCGTCGCCGCGGCCGCCGCGCGGGCGCGCTCCATGTCCTCGGGCACGATCGGCACGAACGGCACGACGTCTGCAGCGCCGATGCGCGGATGCGCCCCGACGTGCGTGCGCAGGTCGATCCGCTCCACCGCGACCGCAATCGCGGCGAGCAACGCGTCGGCGAGCTCGTCCTCCGAGCCGACCAGTGTGAACACCGAGCGGTTGTGGTCTGCATCCGAGTGCACGTCCAGCAGCCGTGCATGGGCGTCGAGCGCTGCGCTGATCGCGTCGATCGTCGCGCGGTCGCGGCCCTCGCTGAAGTTCGGCACTGACTCGAGCGGCAGCACGCGCTTACTCTACGAAGCAGTGACAGAGTACCGCTCGCTCGCGGCGATGAAGCGCGCCCAGGCCGGTTGCCGTGCCTGCCTCGAGGCGGGCCACTTCCTCGACTCGCTGCCGGTGATCGCGCCCGGCGAGGGTCAGCGGGCTTACCTGTTCGGCCAGGCGCCGGGAATCGTCGAGGGCGAGGAACGCCGGCCGTGGCGGGGCCGCGCCGGCCAGACGCTCCGCCGCTGGCTCGAGATGGACGAGGCGGAGTTCTACGCGACCTTCTATTGCGCGTCCGTCACGCGCTGTTACCCCGGTAAGCCCGCGTCGGGGCGCGGCGACCGCACGCCGACGCCCGAGGAGCAGCGCCTGTGCGAGACCTGGCGCCACCACGAGCTACGGCTTTTGCGACCGCAGCTGATCGTGACCGTCGGCGGGCTCGCGGCCAGGCGGCTGCTCGGCCTGAAGAGCGTCAGCGAGAGCGTTGGCCGCCGCTACGAGCTCGACGGCGCAACCGCGATCCCGCTGCCGCATCCGTCCGGCGCGAGCAGCTGGCTCAACTCGGCGGCGAACCGCGAACGGGTCGCCGACGCAACGGCGCTCGTGCGGGCCGAGCTCGCACGGCTACCGTAGACGCGTGCCTGAGCAAGTCGCAACGCGTAACTGGAAGACCTTCACGCGACTGTTGGGGTACCTCGGCCCGTACAAGGCGTCGAGCGTCGTGTCGATCGTCCTTGCGGTCGGGTCGCAGGCAGCGACGATCGCGCAGATCATCCTCACCGGCTACGTCGCCGCGGCGCTCGTGAACCATCATCGCGGCGAGCTGCCGTGGCTCGTCGGCGCGGTGCTCGGGATCGGCGCAGCGCGCGCGCTGATGATGGTCGGTCGCCGTCTGATCGCAGGAAAGCAGGCGCTCGGCGTCGAGCTGGACATGCGCACGAACGTGTACGCGAAGCTCGTTCGGTTGTCGTTCCGCTTCTACGACCGCCACCAGACGGGCCAGCTGATGAGCCGCGCGACCGTGGACTTGCAAGGCGTTCGCTTCTTCCTCGGCTACGGGCTCGTCTTCTTCTTCCAGAGCATCTTCACGGTGCTCGGCGTCGCGGTGGTCGTCTTCTTCATCAACTGGAAGCTCGCGCTGATCTCGCTCACGATCGCGCCGGCGCTCGTCCTCGTCGCCTACCGCTACTCGCACGTGTCGCACCCGCTGCTGCGTGACGTGCAGCAGAAGATGGCCGACGTCGCGACGGTCGCCGAGGAGAACATCGTCGGCGTCCACGTCGTGAAGGCGTTCGCCCAGGAGGACGCGGAGCAGGCGAAGTTCGAGGTGCGCTCCGAAGAAGTCTTCGGCCAGAGCGTGAAGGCAAACCGGCAGCGCGCGTTCTACGTGCCGGTGCTGAGCTTCCTGCCGATGCTCGCGCAGGCGGCGATCCTGCTGGTCGGCGGCCGCATGGTCGCCCACCACACGCTGTCGATCAAGGGCTTCGTGCAGTTCAACCTGTTCCTGAACATGCTCGTGATGCCGCTGCGGCAGCTCGGCATGTGGGTCGGGCAGGCGCAGCGTGCGACCGCGTCCGGCGAGCGCATCTTCCAGGTGCTCGACGAGCCCGAGGAGATCTCCGACAAGCCTGGCGCGCAGGAGCTTCCGGCGGGCCCCGGGCATGTGGTGTTCGACAACGTCACATTCGGCTACGACGCGAAACGCCCAGTGCTCAACGGATTGCAGCTCGAGCTCGCTGCCGGCCGCGTCGTCGCGCTGATCGGGCACACGGGCGCGGGCAAGTCGACGGTCGCGTCGCTGGTGCCGCGCTTCTACGACGTGCAACAAGGTCGCGTGCTGATCGACGGGTTCGACGTGCGCGACGTGACGCTCTCCTCGCTGCGGCGCGAGATCGGGATCATCGCGCAGGATCCGTTCCTCTTCTCGGCGACGGTGCGCGAGAACATCGCGTTCGGACGGCCGGACGCGACGGACGAGCAGGTCGAGCGCGCGGCGCAGCTGGCGCAGGCGCACGAGTTCATCGCAGCGCTCCCGGACGGCTACGACACCGTGATCGGCGAACGCGGGATCACGCTTTCAGGCGGCCAGCGGCAGCGCATCGCAATCGCGCGCGCGCTCGTCATCGACCCGCGCATCCTGATCCTCGACGACGCGACCGCATCGGTCGACGCGACGACCGAGGGAAAGATCCGCGAAGGCCTGCGCGAGGCGATGCGCAACCGGACGACGATCATCATCGCCCACCGCCTCTCGACGATCGCGCTGGCCGACGAGATCGTCGTCCTGGAAGACGGGCGCGTTGCATTCCAGGGCAACGCCGAGGATGCGGACGAGAACGCCGTATACCGCGAGATCCACGACCACGGGATGCTCGAGCGCGTGTTCCAGGAGGACGCGGCATGAGGCGTAGGCTCGACGGGGCCGACTCAGTAGCGGAGGCACCGGCTTTGCCGGTGCTGGAGCGGAAATGAGAGTTCACCAGCCCGGATCTCATCTGATGCGCGGCGGCGGCCGTGCGTCGGTCGACGACTGGTCGTGGCGGCAGACGAAGCGGCGGCTGCGCGCGCTCTACCGGCTCGCGCGCCCGTACAAGCTGCAGACGTCGCTCGCGATCCTGACGCTGCTCGGAGCGACGGCCGTCGCGCTCGCGCCGCCGTTCCTGGTCGGTCGTACGATCGACCACGTCAGGCACGGCAGCACGTCGCGGCTCGGCTGGTACGTCGTCGCGTTCGCGGCGGCGGGTGCGCTCGGCATCGCCTTCAGCTACGCGCAGACGTATTTCACCGGCTGGACCGGCGAGCGCATGCTTGCCGACCTCCGCCACCACGTCTTCCGCCATCTGCAGCGGCTGTCGCTCGGGTTCTACGAGCGCAATCGCGCCGGCGTCATCATCAGCCGCCTCACGAACGACGTCGAGGCGCTCGACCAGCTCGTCACGGACGGCGTCACATCACTCGTTCAGAACACGCTGACGCTCGTCGGCACCGCGGTCGTCCTCTTCTTCCTCGACTGGCGCCTTGCGCTCGCGACGCTCACCGTCATGCCTGCGATGGCGTTCGCGACCGCGTGGTTCCGCAAGCGGTCGGGCCGCGCGTATCGCGAGGTGCGCGAGACGCTCGGCGCGGTGACCGCGACGCTGGCCGAAGACATCGCCGGCATGCGCGTCCTGCAGTCGTTCACGCGCGAGCGCGCGGCGCAGGAGAACTTCCGCAAGGTCAGCGACACCTACCGCCAGTCGAACATGCAAACCGTCGTCCTGAACGGCATCTACTTCCCGGCGGTCGACTTCCTCTCGTCGGCGGCGTCGGCGATCGTCCTCGGCTACGGCGGGTGGCTCGCGTTCAACGGCCAGGTGTCGATCGGCACGCTCGTCGCGTTCCTCGGCTACCTGTCGAACTTCTTCGACCCGGTGCAGCAGCTCTCGCAGCTCTACAACACCTTCCTCTCGGCCGTCGCG
>DASZBP010000139.1:0-12413 GCA_035943915.1 Gaiellaceae bacterium
GATGTCCGGCCGCGGCAGCGAGCCGAGCAGGCCCCACGTGTACGGCATCTCCGGATGGTCGAAGAGGTCGTCGACGTGGGATCTCTCGACGACGCGGCCGCCGTACATGACGACGACCTCGTTCGCGAGCTCCGCGACGACGCCGAGATCGTGCGTGATCATGACGATCGCCATCTGGTACTCGCGCTGGAGGCGCTCCATCAGCTTGAGGATCTGCGCCTGCGTCGTCACGTCGAGCGCCGTGGTCGGCTCGTCTGCAATGACGACTTCGGGATTGTTGATCAGCGCCATCGCGATCATCACGCGCTGGCGCATGCCCCCCGAGAACTGATGCGGGTAGTCGTCGATGCGCTGGTCGGCCCGCGGGATCTCGACTTCCTTGAGGATGTCGATCGCGCGCTTGCGCGCCTCTTTCCGGGTGACGTCGTTGTGCAGGAGGACCGCCTCCTCGAGCTGCCAGCTGATCTTCTTCACCGGGTTCAGCGACGTCATCGGGTCCTGGAAGATCATCCCGATCCGCGAGCCGCGGATCTTCTGCAGCTGCGAGTTGCGCGCGCCGACGAGCTCCTGCCCGTCGAACTTCACCGAGCCGCTGACCATCGCCTGGCGGGGATCGACGAGACCCATGACGGTCAGGAACGTGACGCTCTTGCCGGAACCGGACTCGCCGACGACGCCGAGCGTCTCGCCCTTGTCGAGAGCGAAGCTGACGCCCGAGACGGCCTTCACAAGGCCGTCGTCGGTGCGGAACGTGGTTGCGAGATCGTTGACTTCGAGAATGGCCATTTATGTCACTCGGATTCTTGGGTCGAGGAAGCCGTACGTGATGTCCACGATGAAGTTGAAGAAAATCACCGCGAACGTTGCGAACGTAATCACCCCAGCGATAATCGGCAAGTCGAAAACGGTGTAGGCGTTGATCAGCTGCGCCCCGAGGCCGGGCAACTGGAAGATCGACTCGGTGAAGATGGCGCCGCCGAGGGCGAGGCCGATGTCCATGCCGAGGATCGTCACGACCGGGAGCATGCTGTTCCGCAGCACGTGGTGGATCATGACGCGCTGCGCGCCGGCGCCCTTCGCGCGGGCCGTGCGGACGTAGTCCTCCGACATCGTCTCCATCACGTTCGCGCGCACGAGTCGCACGTACAGCGCGGCGAACAGGATCATGAACGTGATCCACGGGAGGACGAGGTGATACGCCCACTGCACCGGCCCGCTGCACTGCGCACCCGCGTTGCCGGTGAAGAAGTTGCAGTAGCCGGCGATCGGCGTGATGTGCAGCTTGTAGCCGACGATGTAAGAGAGGATCAGACCGATCCACACCGGGTGCGCGGAGATGCCGATGAGCACGAAGGTCATCGCAGCGCGGTCCATGAGCGACCGCGGGCGCAGCGCCGACAGGATTCCGACGGGGATCGAAAGTGAGAGCCAGAACACGGCGCCGCCGAACACGAGCGATGCCGTGACGGGAGCGGTCTCCGCAAGGATGTGACGCACGGGCTGGCGGCTGATGTACGAGTTGCCGAGCGAGCCGTGCCGGATGATGTTCCAGAGCCAGATCCAGTACTGCTGCCAGACCGGGACATTGAGGTGGTAGAAGCGCGCGACGCGCGCGACGTCGGTCGCGTCTGCGTTGCGGCCCGCGATCAGCTTCGCCGGGTTCGACGGGATCACGAAGAAGATCAGATACGTGACCAGCGTCGCGGTGAAGAACAGGAATACGGCCCAGAAAATGCGGCGAATGAGGAAGTGGCTCATATGTGACCTGGGGTGTCGAGAAGGGTGGTCGGGGGCGCCGAAGCGCCCCCGACCATTTCATTTCGTTCTCGGTTAGCCGACCGTCAGAGCGTTGAAGTCCGGCTCGCCGAAGTAGGTGCTGTAGATCCAGTTGCTGACGCGCTTCGAGGTGTAGAAGCGGTCGTTTGCGATCTCGTACGGCACCCACGGTGCGTAGTCGCGCATGACCGTGAGGTCAAGCTTGGCGTACGCGTTTGCACGGGCCTTGCCCGACAGCGATGCCGCAGCGTCCATCTGCTTGTTCAGCTTAGGAGCGCTGATGTACGACATGTCGGTGTTGTTGTTGGCCTGAATGCTGCGACCGTCGAGCAACACGTTGATGTAGTCGAACGGGTCGAAGTAGTCGGCGCACCAACCAGCACGCGCGATGTTGTACGACGTGCCCTTCGTCTCCAGCGTGTTGTAGTACACGGTGCCGGGAGTCGGGACGTCGTTGTACTTGAGGCCGAGCTGCTTGAGGTTGAACTCGAGCTGCTGCGCCACTGCGACCGACGTAGGCGTGGTCGAGTGGATCACGTTCAGGGAGCCCGCGTTCGACAGGGCCGAGCCGCCAACTGCCTTGGCCTTGGCAACGTTCGCGCCGGCGAAGGCGTAGATCTTGTACGGCTTGTACCCGGGGATGCCCGGAACGAGGACCTGATCCGTGCGCTGGCCGGCGTACTTCCCGAGCAGGCGAAGGACCGCGGGACGGTCGATGCCGTAGTTGAGCGCCTTGCGGACAGCCAGCGAGCTTGTCGGCGGCCGTGCAGCGTTCAGCAGGAAGTAGATGACGCACGACGTCGGGCCGACGTGGTACTGGCCCTTCGTTGCGCTCGGAGTACCGAGGCTTGCAGCCGCGGTCGACGGCACACCGCTCATGTCGAGGTCGGTCTGGCCGGCCTTCGTCTGGAGCAGCGACTGATCAGGATCCGTGTTGCTGGTGAACACCATCTGGTCCGGGTTCGCCGGGCGGGAGCCCTTGTAGTACGGGTTCCGCTTGAGAACGGTCGTCTTGCCCGGGTCGCGGCTCGCGATGTAGTACGGGCCGGCCGACGGGTAGACGTTCTCACCAGTCGTGGTGTACGGCATCGTCGGCTTGACGGCGCCGAACCACTGCATGCTGAGGTACGAGACGAAAGTCGGGTTCGGCTTCGTCAGGTGGAACGTCAGCGTGAGGCCCTTTGCCGTGATGCCGGAGATGTGCTGCGACTTGCCCGCGAGGAAGTCCTCGCCGCCGACGACGACCTTCTGGAACTGGTCGTTGACGCCGTACGGCGAACCCATCTTCGGGCTCAGGTTGCGCTCCCATGCCCGCTGATACGCAGCGGCCGTAACGGGAGAGCCGTCCGAGAACTTCAGGCCCGGACGAATGTGGAACGTGTACGTCTTCCCGTCCTTGGAGACCGTCGGGAACGACGTCGCCGCTTCAGGGAACAGAACGCTGCCGGCTTCCCCGTTCTTCTCCGGGAAGTTCACGAGCAGCATCTGGGTCGTGTAGAGCATCGCCCAGTCGTTCGTGACATACGCAAGACCGGGGTCGACCGTGTCAAAGTCCGTACCGGACTGGTTGATACGGAGGACGCCACCCTTGTGCGCCTTGGACAGCGAGACCTTGGTCGGGTGCTTGCTCGTCGCCGAGCTTGCAACGCCAACCATCGCCGTCGCAATAAGCAACGCAACTCCCAGCACAGCGAACAGCAGGGAGAGCATGTGCTTCTTACGCATATGACTCCTTCCTCGTAGGACCGCACGCCCCAGGGGAGCGGCGCACCATCGTAACAAGATGGTTACGAACCATTGGAGTACGCACCATCTTGACTTTCTTAGACGTGAGCATGGGATAAGAGTTAGTTCTGGGCCTGCCGCAAATGCAAAGGCTGCTGGTGTTTATCGCGGTTCTGGATCTTCACCTGGATCGGGTGCTGCTGCACCGGCTTCCGGGAACCGCAGGCGACGAGCGACGGGGCCGCGAGCATCGACATGACCAGGAAGAGAGCCGCGCTACGCGATGCGGGCGCGAGGGTCGAAGGCATCGCGCAGGCCGTCGCCGAGGAGGTTAAAGGCGAGGGTGGTGAGCAGGATGCAGAGGCCCGGCCAGACCATCAGCCACGGCTGGGTCAAGTAGAACTGCGGCGCCGTCGAGAGCAGGTTCCCCCAGCTGGCCGTCGGCAGGTCGATGCCAAGGCCGAGGAAGGAAAGACCGGCTTCTCCGATGATGTTCGACGCGATGATCAGCGACGAGTAGACGATGATCGGGGCGACCAGGTGCGGCAGCAGGTGCGACCGCATGATCCGGAAGTCGCTTGCGCCGGTCATCCGCGCGGCTTCGACGAACTCCTTCTCGCGGAGTGACAGCACGACGCCGCGGATGATGCGGGCGGGATAGAACCAGCCGAAAATCGTGAAGATCAAGGCGATCGTGAGCACGCCCTTCTGGAACACGCCGAAGAAGGTGAGGTTGTTCAGGCTCGGCCCCATGACGATCCGCACGGCGATAATGAAGAGCAGCGCCGGGAAGACCATGACGATCTCGATCATCCGGGAGATCACGCTGTCGACCCAGCCGCGGAAGTAACCGGCGATCAGGCCCATCATCACGCCGAGCCCGACCGAGCCGACCGTCGCGAGGATGGCGACCTCGAGCGACGTCTGCGCGCCGTAGAGAAGGCGCAGGAACAGGTCGTGCCCGTTCTGGCTGTCCGCCCCGAGCAAGAACAGCGTCGAGTGGTGGTGCGGCGACCAGCCGGCCTCGAACTGCACGATCTTGATGTGCCGGAACGGCCCGACCGGCGTCAGCGAGACCTGGTCGACGCCGTACCGGAAGATGTCGTTCGGGCCATGGCCGAGCAGGTGCGAAGCGATCGGGCCGCCGACGAATGCGGCGAGGAGCAGGAAGACGACGAAGAAGATGCTGGCGACGGCAAGCTTGTCGCGCCGGAAGCGGATCCACACCAGCTCCCAGTAGCCGCGCGCCTTGACCGCGTCGGCGCCGGTGGGCTCAGGCGGCGCTTCGAGGTGGAGGGGTTCGTCGACGCGGATGCTCATGTGGCTCGGAAGACTAGCGCGGGCAGTTGCGAAATGTGAGCGACATGCTGGATAAATACGCCCTTAACCTGGGCGTTTACCCGGAGAGCGCGTCGGCGCCGGCAACTACTTCCAGGATCTCCTGGGTGATCTCCGCCTGCCGGGCCCGGTTCATCGCCAGGGTCAGGCTGTCGATCAACTCGCCGGCCGCCTTCGAGGCGTTCCGCATCGCGGTCATCCGGGCGCCCTGCTCGGACGCCGCTGACTCGAGCAGAGCCCGGTAGAGCTCGGTCTCGACGTAGACCGGGAGCAGCCGGGCGAGGATCTCCTCCGGCTCGGGCTCGTAGATGAAGTCCGGCGTGTACGAGCGGTCCTTCTGCTCCTCCTCTTCCTTCTGCTCGAGTAGGTCGGTCGGGATCGGCAGCAGCTCGCGGACGGTCACCTTCTGGGTGAGCGCCGAGACGAACGCGTTGTAGACCACGTAGACCGCGTCGACGTCGCCGTTGACGTACGCCTCGGACACGGCATGGGCAACCGCCTGCGCGTCCGAGTAGCCCGGCCGCTCGCTGAAGCCCGTCCAGGACTGGGTCACGTTCAGACGCCGGAAGCGCAGGGTCGATGCTGCCTTCCGCCCCGTGCTGAACCAGACGACCTCCCGCCCCTCGCCGCGATGCTCGCGCTGAAGCGCCAACGAACGGCGGATGACCTGCGCGTTGAAGCCGCCGGCGAGGCCGCGGTCGGCCGTGATCGGCACGATCGCGACCGTCTGCACGTTCTCGCGCCGCTCGAGCAGCGGCAGCCGGACAGCGCCCGCGGCCTGCGACACGCCCGCCATCAGCTCGAGCATCCGGTCGGCGTACGGGCGCATCGCCTCGATGCGCTGATGCGAACGGCGCAGCCGCGCCGAGGCGACGAGCTCCATCGCCTTCGTCACCTTGCGGGTGTTCGTGATCGAGCGGAGGCGCCGCTTCAGGTCTTGCGTCGAGGCCAACTAGTGCCCCTTCCGGTGACGCTGCTCGAGCTCTCGGTCGCGAGCACCAAGCGATGCAAGGACGCAGGGAGCCTCAATAGTCCAAACTATTGGGGCGACTGAGGACGCGGCAGCGCGCCGCGTGATCGCGGGCGAGAGCCGAGCGTGTGTTGCCGGAAGGGGCACTAGGCAGCTTCCGTCTCGGTCTTCGAGAAGCGGCTCTTCACCTTGTCGATCTCGCCGTTCAGCTTCTCCGAGGTCTCGTCGGAGAGGTCGCCCGACTCGCGGATCGTCTTGTAGAGCGAGCCCTCCGTGCGCAGATGCTCGCGCAGGTCCTCGTGGAAGCGCGGGATGTCCTGCGTCGGGATGTCGTCGAGGTAGCCGTTGACGCCGGCGTACAGCGCAACCACCTGCTCCTCGACCGGCCACGGCGCGTACTGCGGCTGGTTCAGCGTCGCGACCATCTTCTCGCCGCGGTTCAGCGACGACTGCGTCGCCTGGTCGAGCTCCGAGCCGAACTGTGCGAACGCCTCCAGCTCGCGGTACTGCGCGAGGTCGAGGCGCAGGCGCCCGCCGACCTTCTTCATCGCCTTCGTCTGCGCGGACGTGCCGACACGGGACACCGAGGTGCCGACGTTGACCGCCGGGCGGACGCCGGAGAAGAACAGGTCGGACTGCAGGAAGATCTGGCCGTCCGTGATGGAGATCACGTTCGTCGGGATGTAGGCCGAGATGTCGCCCGCCTGCGTCTCGATGATCGGCAGCGCGGTGAGTGAGCCGCCGCCCTCGGCGTCCGAGAGCTTGCAGGCGCGCTCGAGCAGCCGGGAGTGCAAGTAGAAGACGTCGCCGGGGAATGCCTCGCGGCCCGGCGGGCGGCGCAGCAGCAGCGACAGCTGGCGGTACGCGTCGGCCTGCTTCGTCAGGTCGTCGTAGATGATCAGCGCGTGCTCGCCCTTGTAGAGGAAGTACTCGGCCATGGCGCAGCCGGCGAACGGCGCGATCCACTTGATCGGCGCCGCCTCGGCGGCTGACGCGACGATCACCGTCGTGTACTCCATCGCCCCCGCCTCGCGCAGCGTCTCGACGACCTGCGCGACGGTCGAGGCCTTCTGGCCGATCGCGACGTAGAAGCACTTCACGTCCTGATCCGACTGGTTGAGGATCGTGTCGATCGCGATTGCCGTCTTGCCGGTCGAGCGGTCGCCGATGATCAGCTCACGCTGGCCGCGGCCGACGTTCGTCATCGAGTCGATCGCCTTGATGCCGGTCTGCAGCGGCTCCTTCACCGGCTGGCGCGCGATGACGCCCGGCGCCTTCCACTCGACGGGGCGTGTCTCCTTCGACTCGACGGGGCCCTGTCCGTCGATCGGGTTCCCGAGCGGGTCGACGACACGGCCGAGCAAGCCCTCGCCGACCGGGACCGACGCGATCTTGCCGGTGCGGCGAACGGTCATGCCTTCCTTGATCTTGTCCCAGTCGCCGAAGAGCGCAGCGCCGACGTTGTCCTCCTCGAGGTTGAACGCGAGGCCGACGACGCCGTGCTCGAGCTCGAGCATCTCGAGCGCAAGGCAGTTCTCCAGCCCGTGGATGCGGGCGATGCCGTCGCCGACGGCGATGACGGTGCCGACCTCGGCGAGGTTGGTCTCGACGTCGAACTTCTCGATCCGTTCCTTGAGGATCGAGGTGATCTCTTCGGGGCGCAGCTTCATCTCAGTGCTCAGCTCCTTGCAGTTGCGAAGTCGTGGCGGAGTCGTTCGAGCCGGCCGCGAACGCTCGCGTCCAGCCGCATGGATCCGGCCTGCAGAACGAGGCCGCCGATCAAATCGGGGTCGACCGAGCGCGACGCCTGCACCTTGCGGCCCGACGCCTGCTCGATCTGCGAGACGACCTTCTCGAAGGACGCGTCGCTCAGCTCGTGCGCGGTCACCAGCTCGACATCGAGGATCCGCTCCTCGGCGGCGACGAGCGCGTCCAGCTCGTCGGCGATCTCCGCCAACTCTGCGGCTCTCCCCTTCTCTGCGATCAGGCGCACGAAGTTGACGACGCGCTCGTCGGCGCCCTGCGCGATCCGCGCGAGGATGTCGCCCTTCACGCGCGAGTCGACCTCGGGGTTCTCGAGCAGGATGCGGAGCTCGTCCGTGTCCTGGACGGCGGTCCGCAGCTGCTGCACCTGCCCGTGCACCAGCTCGAGCTTCCCCTGGTCCTGCGCGGCCTGGAAGAGGGCGCGCGCATAGATGGCGTGCGCGGTGGCTACTTCGCGCTCCCTTCGAGCGCGGAGAAGTCGATCTCCGCCAGCGCCTCGTCGATCAGGCGCTGCTGGTCGTCGCCGGTGAGCGACTTCTTCGTGATCTTCTCGGCGGCGGCGATGCTGAGCTTGCCGACCTCGTCGCGGATCTGGCCGAGCGCCTGCTGCGTCGCCTGCTCGATCTGGCGGCGCGTCTCTTCGAGCCGGCGCTGACGCTCGGTCTCCGTCTCCTCACGCATGCGCGCGCCGACCGAGTCGGCGACCTTCCGGGCCTCGGAGAGGATCTCCTCGGCCTCCGACTTGGCCTGGCCGATCAGCTTCTTGTGCTCCTCGAGCAGGTTGCGCGCTTCTGCACGCGCGTTGTCGGCTTCGTCGATCGCGGAACGGATCCGCTCGCGGCGCTGGTCGATCATCTCCTGGACACGGCCGAACGCGACCTTCTTCAGCACGAAGAACGAGATCAGGAAGCAGATGATCGTCCAGATCATCAGCCCGGGCGTGACCTGGATGAGTGGGTTGGTCGCGAGCAACGTCTTCCTCCGGTTAGACCAGGACGTACGCGAGGATGGAGCCGAGCAGGCCGTAGAACACGACCGCCTCGGTGAGGGCGAAGCCGAGCCACTGGATGCCCTGCAGCTCGCCGCGCAGCTCGGGCTGGCGGGCGACCGACTGGATCATCGAGCCGAAGATGTTGCCGATGCCGACGCCGGCGCCGAGGGCGCCGAGGCCGACGCCGAGCGCGAGACCGACAGCCTTGCCGGCCTTCGTGACGTCGCCGGTGGTGGCGAGGATGTAACCGACCATTTCAATTTCCTCCTAGTGCTCCGGCTCGATCGCCGAGCCGATGTAGATGGCGGACAGGGCAGCAAAGATGAAGGCCTGGATTCCGACCACGATCACGACCTCGAAGAGATAGAAGATCGTCGCCGGGATGACCATCAGACCAAGGACGACGGACTGGAAGATGAAGATCAGCCCGAGGAAGGTGAGGATCAGGATGTGGCCGGCGAGCATGTTCGCGAAGAGACGAACGCTCAGCGAGATCAGCCGCATGAACTGGCCGAGGATCTCCAAGGGGACGATCAGCCCGAGCAGCGGCTTCGGGGCCTCGGGAATCCAGCTCTTGAAGTAGCGCACGGGGCCGTTCCACTTCACGCCTTCGTAGTGGGTGAAGACGAACGTCAGCAGCGCCAGCGCGAGCGTCACGGAGAGCGAGCTCGTCGCTGCGTAGATGCCCCATACCGGCACGCCGTGCCAGGTGTCGCCGGTCAGCGGCAGCGGGATGAAGCCGATCATGTTGACGATGAAGATGAAGAGCAGAAGCGTGGCGCAGTACGGGAACCAGCGCGCGATCGCCTTCGTCGGCAGGCCCTGCTCGGCGATCTGCGTCTGCGCGACCTCGTAGACGACCTCGCCGATCGTCTCGCGGCGGCCCGGGAGTGAGCCCTTCGCCACCTTGACGTTCATGAAGAACCAGCCGAAGAGGATCGTCAGCACGGCGCCGAGCATCAGGTAGGCGACCGCCTTAGTGATCGAGAGGTTGAGCGGACCGAGGTGGATCGGCACCCACTCCTTCTGCTCGAACTCCGTCGTCGGCGTGAAGCTCCCGCGCGCGAACGCGCCGGCGGGAGCGATCAGCGCAAGCGTCGTGACTGCGAGCAGCGCGCGCTTCATCACCGCGCAGCCCTCCCCGCTTCCGGCCCGGTGTAGTACGCGACGAGCGCCAGGCCGAACGTTGCGGAGTAGCCGGCGGCGTACGTCAATGCGGCGGCCAGCCCGACCCATTTGTCGGACGCCGCTACTGCGATCAAGACCACGCCAATGGCGATCGCGCGAAAGAGCATGAGATAACCAGCCACGCCTGCGGCGGCGAGGTTACCCGTCCGGGCCCGCAGCCGTTGCACCACCAGCCCGAGCGCCTCCGCGCCGGTCCAGAGGACGGCGCCGAGCGCCCAGCCCGTGACGGGCCAGCCCGCGATCAGGAAGATCGGCAGCGCGATGGCGATGACGATCGCGCCCGCAGCGGCGGGGATCAGCGCCGGAGGCGCGACGCGAGGCTGTGTCCAGGCGGGCATCAGAGATTGCGGTACTTGATCACGGTTGTGGCGACACCGACGGGCACTCCGACGACGGCGCCGATTGCGAGACCGAGGCCGAACCTTCCCACTGCGAGGCCGATCAGCGCACCTGCCACGACGCATGCCGCCGTCGAGCCGATCAGGACGCTGCCGGCCCCGGCCAGCGAGAACGTCGGGCGCGGGGGCTCCACCGGCGCGAGCATAGCAAGCTTGTGACACCGGTTTCTCGCATTGGAAGCCGAGGTAACGTGCCGTTTGTGACGCGGCTTGTGCTGCTCCACGGGAGCCCGGCGTTCGACGCAGTCGCCGATGTGCTCGTGCGCGAGCTTCGTGCCGAACGGCTCGAGTTGCCCGGCGCGGGTCACGCCGTCCAGAACGCGCCGGGGTTCAACCAGGCGCTGCTCGAGTTCGTTCGGCGAGCTCCTTGAGCCGGCCGAGCGACAGCTTGTTGCGGGCACTCCCGAAGGCGTCGCCGACCGGGCCGGCGAGCCGCGAGATCCCCTCGACCGGGCCTTCGGTCATCGTCACGTGCGTCCCGCCGCTCTTCGCGACGAGCAGCAGCTCGACGTGGAAGCTCCCCAGCGGGCCGAGGTGCGCGAGCAGCTCGAGCCGGCCCGGCGGATCGGCGCCGATGACCTCCGTCGAGTCGTCGATCGTCAGCGGGCCGACCCCCACCGAGTGGTGGATTCGGGCGCCGGGCGCCGGCCAATGCGTGTCGGAATCGCGGATGCGGTCGGTGCCGACGACCCATTCCGCGTACAGGTCGGGATCGGCGAGGACGGCGAACACCTGGTCGGGCGGCACGTTGATCTCGATCTCGTTGATTGTCACGCCCGGGGCGTACCCGGCCGGCTTTCGGGGCAATCACGTGCCGGATGCATGACGCAGCCGTCATCGGCGCCGGCCACAACGGGCTGGTCGCGGCGAACGTCCTCGCCGACGCCGGCTGGTCGGTGCTCGTGGTCGAGGCGGAGGAGGAGCCCGGCGGCGCGGTCAAGTCCGGCGAGCTGATCGAGCCGGGCTTCGTCCACGACCGCTTCAGCGCGTTCTACCCGCTCGGCGCCGCTTCCCCGGTGTTCCGCGCGCTCGGCCTCGAGATCCCGTTCCGGCACGGCCCGCTCGTCCTCGCGCACCCCGCGCTCGACGGCACGTGCCCGGTGCTCGAGCGCGACGGCGGCGACGAGCGCTGGCGGCGGCTCGAGCCGGGTGTGCTCCGCGGGCTGATCACGCCGTTCCCGCAGGTCCGCGCCGGCCTGATGCTCGCGCGCGAAGCGAGCGCGCTCACGATCCTGCGGCCGCCCAGCGACCCGCTCGCGTCGCGGCTGCGACTCGGCAACGCGCTGCACACGGACATCCCGCCGCGCACGATGCTCGGCCAGGCGTTCGGGATGATGCTGACCGAGCTCGGCCGCCGCTACGGGTTCCCGTGCGTCGAGGGCGGCGCGGGCCGGATCGTCGACCTGCTGCTCGAGCGTGCGCGTGCGCGCGGTGTCGAACTTCGCCTCGGCGAGCGCGTCGACCGGCTGCCGGCCGCGCGACGCGCGGTGATCGCGGCGTGCGACGTGTGGGAGCTCGCCCGCCTCACCGGGCGGCCGACGCACGTCACGCCCGACCCCTCGACGGTGAAGGTCGACTGGACGCTCGACGGGCCGATCCCCTGGACGGCGGAACCGGCACGGCGCTCCCCGGTCGTGCACCTCGGCGGCGAGACCGACTTCGTGCTGTTCGGCCAGTACTCGATGGCCGATTCGACGCGCTCACCCGCCGGCAAGGAGACGGCGTGGGCGTACTCGCACGTGCTGCCGGACGCCGAGTCGATCGAGGCGCAGGTCGAGCGGCACGCTCCCGGCTTCGGCGCGTTGGTCCGCGGGCGACGCGTCGAGCATCTGCCGCCCGGCCGCATCAACCTCGGCACGGCACGCGCGCGCAACGAGCTCTTCCTCCGCCCGTTTCACGGTCGCCCGGAGACCGGCGTCCCCGGCGTGTACCTCGGGTCGGCGTCCGCGCATCCCGGCGGCGCCGTCCACGGCGCCCCAGGCTGGATCGCGGCTCAGGCGGCGTTGCGCTCGGCGCGGTCCGCGAGGCGCTGGCGGACGCCGGAGAGCTTGATGATCTCCAGCACGTAGACCACGTAGAGCGAGAACGACACCGCGAGCAGCGCGGCCGCGCCGTCGAGCACGGAGTTCGTCGCGCTCCAGTCGCCGTGCGCGTGCGGCGGCGCGAAGTGCGTCGCGAGCGCGGCAAGCGCGAGCGTCACGCACCATGCCCACAGGTGCAGCACCGCGCTGCGCTGCGAGAAGCCGATCCGCATGAAGCGGTG
>DASZBP010000140.1:0-1651 GCA_035943915.1 Gaiellaceae bacterium
GTCGCGGAAGAGTTGGTTCTGCTTCAGCATCAGCCGCTGGCTGCCGACGCCGTCGTTCGACGTCGCGAACCAGTCGTGCCAGATGAGCGTCATCCGCTCGGTGAGCGGGCGCGACGTGCGCACCATGCGGTCGAGCCACCAGCAATGGTCGTGGCCCCACGCGTCGGCGGGCGCAAGCGGCCGCCCCTTCTCGTCGCGCGGCGGGCGGCCGACGAGCTTCTCCGGCCCCGGGTGCGTCAGGTGCTCGACGGCGCCCTTGAGGCCGAGCTTGGCGAGCGCCTGCGCCTCGCCCCGCCGCGGCCCGAAGCCGGCACGCCAAAGCAGCCGCTCGGCCTGCGGCGCCTTGAACGACCCCCCGTACACGGCGACCCCCACGATCCACCCCATAGTTGGGCAGATTGCGGCGGGTTGCATCCCCCTATTGAGTTAGGTCCTTGCGGAACAGCATGTGCGTGTCGTCGCGGTCGACCTCGAACCCCATGGCGCGGTGGAAGGCGATCGACCCCTCGTTCACCGGGGACGTCACCGCCCGCACGACGCTGCGCGGCGCGACGGCCTCGAAGAACCGCTCGTAGAGCCTCCGCCCCAGCCCGCTGCCGCGCTGCGCGGGGTCGACGCCGACGAAGTGGATGTACGCCTCGTCGTCGTGCGTCTGCGACCGGAAGCCGCAGAGGAACGCGACGACCTCGCCGTCTTCCTCGGCCACGAACGACGTGTCGCGGAAATGGACGAAGAACAGCTTGGGGAGCCGTGCCTGCATCGGCCTCCCGCCCCACCACTCGTCCACGACGGTGCTGATGCGTGCGTAGTCCTCGGGCTCGGCGTGGCGGATCAGCACTCGACGACCGCCGGGAACGGCAGGGCGTTCCACGCGTCGAAGTCCAGGCCGGCGTACAGCGCGATCGCGAGCCCGTGCGTGACGGCGATCCCGTCGAAACCGTCGAGCGCGGCGCAAAGGCGCTCGAGCGCCTGCGCGCGCGGCTCCCAGCCGTCCGGCTCGTCGCCGGCGAGGTAGCGGCGCACATGCTCGTCGTAGCCGTTCGCCACGAACGGCCGCGTGACCTCGCGGAGGCGGTCGTCGGCCTGCGCGTCCCAGCCGGCGAGGCGCGCGGTGTCGACCGCCTTGGGCTCTGAGCTCGTCAACACCGGCAATGCAGGCAGATCGAGCGCGGCCGCAGCGCGCTTGCCGTCTTCGGAAAGCCGCCACTCGTGCGACGGCACGCCGGGGTCGATCACGGTCATCGCGTGGCGGACGAGGTACACGCTTGACAGTTCTATCCTATCGAAAGTATTCTTTCGAAAGATGTCTTTCCAAGAATCGCTTCTCGTCGACGACCCCCGCGCCATGCGGGCGCTCGCGCATCCCACGCGGCTCGCGCTGCTCGACCACCTGCACGCCGCAGGCGAGGCGACGGCAACGGAGTGCTCGGAGTTCGTCGGCGAGAGCCCGTCGTCATGCAGCTACCACCTCCGCTCCCTCGCCAAGTGGGGATTCGTCGAGGAGGGCGCGCTCCGCCCCGGCCGCGAGCGCCCGTGGCGCCCGTGCGCCGCGCAGATCGAGTTTCCGTCCGACGGCTTCGAGGCGACCGTCCTCCGCGACGAGATCGTCGCGCGCCAGCAGCAGCGCGTCCGCGGCGCGCTGGCACACGAG
>DASZBP010000141.1:0-2491 GCA_035943915.1 Gaiellaceae bacterium
GTACTCGATCGACGAGATCGGCGCAGCGTCGAGCTCGCCGGCGATCAGACGCCGGTTCAGCTCCGTCGGCACGCCGACGATCTCCTCCACGTCCGCTTCGAGCCGGAAGAAGACCGGCGCCATGTTCACGTAGCCGATGCGGCCGAGCTTCACCATCAGCCGGCGCGGTCGACGATTGCGTAGGTCAAGGCTTCGAGCTCCTCCCGATGGGTCTCCGAATCGAGGAACGAACGCGCGCGCGCCGCATAGTCGAGCGCCGCTTCGCGCGAGCGCGCGAGCGCATCGGTCAGCCCGACACGGACGAGCGCGCCGTCGAGCGTTCCCCCCGCGAGCGCCTCGCGCACGACGGGATCCTCCTGCGCCGCGAGCAGCAGCGGCATCGTCGGCGTGCCCTCGCGCAGGTCGGTGCCGGGAATCTTCCCGGTCTCTTGCGTCTGGCCCGCGCAGTCGAGAATGTCGTCCGCGATCTGGAACGCGATGCCGATGTGCATGCCATATGCGCCGAGGCGCGGGTCGCCACCGGAGCCGAGCAGGCACGCCGCCTCGATCAGCTTCCCCGTCTTGAGCGCGCACCGCTCGAGGTAGGCGTCGATCGTCGTGTCCGGCTTGCGCGTCTGCAAGCGCTGCATCGCCTCGCCACGCGCCAGGCAAAGCGCGGCGTCGGCGAGCGTCGCGACGGCGTGCTCGTCACCCGTGCGCACGAGCACCGAGAACGCGCACGCGTAGAGATAGTCACCGGCAGCGAGAGCCGCGCCCGGCCCGAACACCGACCAGGCGGCGGGCATCCCGCGCCGCATCCGCGCCCCGTCGACGAGGTCGTCGTGCACGAGTGTCGCCATGTGCACCAGCTCGACGGCGACCGCCGCTGCCGCAGAAGGCTCTTCGTCGGTGGTGAGGAAGCAGAGCAGCGGCCGCAGCCGCTTGCCTCCTGCCGAAAGCGCCTCGCCGGCGACGTCGGCAGCGAGACCGGGCCGCGCGGACACCGCCTGCGCGAGCCCTGCCTCGACCTCGGCCATGTAGCCGGCGAGCCCCGGCGTCGCATGGATCTGGGTGAGAGTCGTCACGCGGCCGCTCCGGTGTGCAGAGCGACGATCGTTCCGGCGAGCAGCCGGACCTCGACGTCGCCGAAGCCTGCATCGCGCAACAGCGCCGCCAGCCGCTCGGCGTCGGGAAAACGCTTCACCGATGCGGGAAGGTAGCTGTACGCCTCCCCGCCGGGGAGCACCTTCCCGAGCAGCGGCACGACGCGGTCGAACCACAGGTTGAAGAAGAAGCGGAGCGGGCCGCGCGGCTGTGTGATCTCGAGGATCGCGACGCGGCCGCCCGGCCGGAGCACGCGGCGCAGCTCGCGCAGCGCGAGCGGCAGGTCGGCGACGTTGCGCACGCCGAACCCGACGGTCGCCGCATCGAACGACGCGTCCTCGAACGGCAGCGCGAGCAGGTCGCCCTGCACCCATTCGAGTGGCGCCTTCCTGCGCGCGCGCTCGAGCATGCGCTCCGAGAAGTCGAGGCCGACGACGTGACTCGCGCCGGCTCGCAGGTCGGCGATCGCGAGGTCTCCGGTGCCGCACGCGCCGTCGAGCACGCGGTCGCCGGGCCTCACTGCGCTCTGCGCGGCGAGCCGGCGCCAGCGCACGTCGAGCCCCATCGTCATCACGCGGTTCATCGAGTCGTAGACCGGCGCGATGCGGTCGAACATCGTGCGGACGCTTTCGGGTGCGAGCGTCATGAACCTTGCCCCCAGCGCGGGACGAGCGCGTTCTCGAGCCCGAGCTGGTCGAGGATGCGGCCGACGACGAAGTCGACGAGATCGTCCACCGAGGACGCACCGTGGTAGAAGCCCGGCGCGAGGAAGAGAATGGTGGCGCCGGCGCGGCGCAGCGTGAGCATGTTCTCGAGGTGGATCGCCGACAGCGGCGTCTCGCGCGGGCAGAGGATCAGCTTGCGCTCTTCCTTCAGCGCGACCGACGCCGCACGATGGATGAGGTTCTGCATCGCACCCGATGCGATCGTGCCGAGCGTCCCCATCGAGCACGGGCAGATGACGTAGCCGTCGACCTTCGCCGAGCCTGACGCGTACGGCGCGCGCCAGTCGTTCGCCGCGTAGACCGTCGCGTCGGTTCCCTCGGTGAAGCGCGCGATGACCTCGTCGGCCGAAAGACGCGCGTCGCCGTAGAGCTCGGTCGCAAGCACCTCGATCCCGGCGCCCGAGATCGACACGCCGACGTCGCAGTCCGCGGCCGCGAGCGACTGCAGCAGGCGCCGCGCATACGGCGCACCGGACGCGCCCGTGATGCCGAGGAAAACTCTCATCTACGCCACAAACACTACGCGTGACGGGCTGAATGAGATGCCCGCAGTTGCCGCCGGAGCCCGGCTTTGCCGGGCGGGAGGCGAAGCGGCGGATGTGTAGCCGCCGCCAAAAGGGAGGGATGGGTTCGGGAAGGGAACCGCAGGTTCCCGTCCCGACTGCGCTACGCACGGGAGGGTG
>DASZBP010000142.1:0-40491 GCA_035943915.1 Gaiellaceae bacterium
CGAACGGCGCGTTCAGCTGCTCGTAGACGGCGCCAAGCTGACGCACGGACTCGTGGTGTGCGACGAGCGACTTCGGTGTCGCCTTCGCCGTCAGCGCCTCGATCAGCACGCGCCCGTCGAGCGTGTATGAGTCGTGGAGACCCGTCAGCGCGTCGATCGTCGGGCGCAGGTTCGTGTGGTCGGTGAACGTCTTCGAGTCGACGCCGTCGTGCGCGACACCCGGCCCGACGATTCCGACCCACGTGTTGCCGATCTCGTTCTGCGCGTCGCCGTGGTTCCACGCGAAGCCCGGATTGACGCAGACAACGGACCCCGAGCAACCCCCGCTCAGGTTCGACGTCTGGAAGTAGAAGTCCGGGTTCCCGAACATCGTGAACGTCGGAGTCCGCTGCGGATCTGCGTTGATCATGTGCAGCGCCTGCTCCTCGACCGGATCGGCGAGGTACTGCGCGATCGGCACGTTCGCTCCGGCGTCGCCGTTCGCGTACGGGTCAGGCGCGTTCGCCGACGCGACATCCTGCTCCAGCTTCCGAACTGCGGGATCCGTTCGGGAGGGCTGGCCGTTCACGTAGAACGTCGGTGCGTCGTCGAAGTGGATGTCGTACGCCGGCTCGCTCGCGGGGAGCACGCCGCCGATCTTCACGTTCACCTCGCCGACCATGTTCGGCTGACACTCGTTGACCACCGGCGCCGCGGTCGTGCCCTGCGGGCACGTGATGTGCGAGTAGGTCGCGGTGCCGGTCGCGTCCGGCGTGACCTGCGCGCCGGCGAAGTGGTCGCCTTCGTCGACCGTGACCATGAACAGCGTGTTGCTCTTGTCGATCCCGTGGCTCGCCAGGTTCTGGAAGAACGTCGCGAACGCGGAGTCGTAGTCGGCGAGTTGCTGCTTGTACGCAGCCTCACCGGGGCCGAACGCGCCCGCGCCGGTGTGGCTGTCGTGCGCATCGGAGATGTAGGCAAACGTCACGGGGACGCCCGACTCCTGCATCTGCTCGACGTAGCCGAGCGAGTTCTTCGCCAGGCCGCCGTCGAAGCCGGGGAACCCGCAACCGGTGCCCGACGCGCCCTGGATGTCGGAGCCGTCCGTCGCCTTGACGCAGGCGTCGCCGCCCGTGATCGCCGGATTGACGTACTTGGCGCCGAACAGCGCCTTGAACCCGCTGTAGCCACCTGGCTCGTCCGGGAGCACGTCATCGCGCGCGTGGGCGTTGCCGGCGCACTTGCTCGACGCCGCCTGGGCACAGTGGATCGCGATGCCGACGAAGTCGGTCGTCTTCTGGGCCGAGCTTTCGGACGCCTCCGGCGAGCCCGTCCCGTAGACCTGGGTGACGTCCGTCGAGTTGTTCTCGAGCTCGATGTTGGCGGTGCCCACGCCGCCGACGTCGCAGCCCGCCTTCGTGTACGACGCCCACGGTGCCGGCGTGTTCTTGCCGCCATCCGTGATCATGTTCGGCTTCGTGTCGAAGCTCGACGCCACCGGTGCCGTCCAATACTGGAACGAGCTCCCGTGGAAGTCGGTGGTGCCGTCGGGATGGAAGAAGTCGTACGTGTTCGACACCGTCATCCCGTTGCGGTCGGGATAGAGCCCCGTCAGCGAAGACAGGATCCCGCCGGCCGTGTGCGAGATGAGGATCGTGTGGTCGTTCGTGAAGAGCGTGCCGTTGCCCTTCAGGAAGTCGAGCAGGTGTGGCATCTGCTCGAGGTCGGATGGAACGTTCGGGTTGTCTCTGCGGAAATGCGTGTTGTCGAACTGCAGGTACACGACGTGCTTGATGCCGTTGGACAGCGAGCAGGTGCTCGCCGATGTCGCACTGTTCGCCGTGCGTGAAACGGTGCCCGCGACAAGTGCGAGCGTGATGCATGCCGCAGTCAGGACGACAAGCGTCGTCCGCCTCGTTGCCCTCATGTGAGAACCCCCTGGGTCGAGTTGACTGTGCGGCCAGTCTAGGCGGTCACGAATCCCATGCGTTCGTACATCTGGTTGAGCGTTGGTTGCGCCATTGCGCGTGCTTTGTCGGCGCCGACGCGCAGCAACCGCTTCAGCTCGGCATCGTCGTTGCGCAGTTCTCTGTAGCGCTCTTGCACGGGGCGGAGCAACTCGACCACCGCTTCCGCGGTGTCTGCTTTCAGGTCGCCGTAGCCCTTGCCGTCGTATGCGTCTTGCACTTCCGGAATTGCGCGTCCTGTTGCAACCGCGAGGATCTCGATCAGGTTCGACACGCCGGGCTTCTCGCCGGGGGTGTACGCGATCTCGCGTCCCGAGTCCGTCACCGCTGTCTTGAACTTCTTGCGGATCGTGTCGGGCTCGTCGAGCATCAGCACGGTGCCCTGCGGCGTGCCGCCGGTCGTCGACATCTTCTTCGTCGGCTCCTGCAGGTCCATGATCCGCGCGCCGACTTCGGGAAAGACGCCGCGCGGCACCTTGAACGTTTCGCCGTAGCGCGAGTTGAAGCGCTCCGCGACGTCGCGCGCGAGCTCGATGTGCTGCCGCTGGTCGTCGCCGACCGGGACGATGTCGGTCTGGTAGAGCAGGATGTCGCCCGCCATCAGGACGGGGTACGTGAAGAGACCGGCAGACACGAACTCCTTGCCTTCGCCCTTCTCCTTGAACTGCGTCATGCGGCCGAGTTGCCCGAACCCGGTGACGGCCGAGAGCAGCCAAGCCGCCTCCGCGTGCGCGGTGACATGGCTCTGGCAGAAGACCGTCGAGCGCTCGGGGTCGAGCCCCACCGCGAACAGAAGGGCGGCCAGGTCGAGCGTGCGGTCGTGCAGATCCTTCGGGTCGTACTCGACGGTGATCGAGTGCAGGTCGACGATGCAGAACAGGGCGTCGTTGCCCTCCTGCGTCGCGACGTACTGGCGGAAGCCGCCGATGTAGTTGCCCAGGTGCTTCGCACCGGTGGGTTGAATGCCTGAGAAGACGCGCATGGTTGGGTACCTCGTCGGAAGAAGGGTCAGGTCGGATCAGCGGACGAGGCGATTGCGCGTACTAGCGCAGGGCTCCGCCTCGCCCGCAGCGCCATGACCAGCTGTTCCGGGAGGCGAAATCCATGTCGCAGCAGGATACCTACACTGGAAAACGGCATGGCAATCACGCCCGAGACCTGGTCGCCCGGCAGTTGGCGCGCCGCCGAGGCGCTGCAACAGCCCGAGTGGCCGAACGCGGCCGCGACCGCGGCGGTGGTCGAGCGGCTCAAGGCCAGCCCGCCGCTCGTGTTCGCCGGCGAGGCGCGGGCGCTTCGGGACAACCTGGCGCGCGCGATCGACGGCAGGGCGTTCCTGCTGCAGGCCGGCGACTGCGTCGAGTCGTTCAACCAGATCTCGACGCAGCGCATCCGCGAGAAGCTGAAGATCATGCTGCAGATGTCCGCCGTGCTGACGTACGGCGCGACGCTGCCGGTCGTGAAGGTCGGCCGGATCGCCGGGCAGTTCGCGAAACCGCGCTCCGACCTGACCGAGCGTGTCGGCGACGTCGACATCCCGAGCTTCCGGGGTCACATGGTGAACAGCGAGTTGCCGACGGCCGACGCGCGCATCCCCGATCCGCAGCGCATGGTCGAGGGCTACAACCAGGCCGCGTCGACACTCAACCTGCTGCGCGCGTTCACGAAGGGCGGCTACGCCGACCTGAACCAGGTGCATCTGTGGAACAAGGATTTCGTCTCGACGTCGCCGGAGGGCCAGCGCTACGACCGTCTCGCGTCCGAGATCGAGCGCGCGCTCGCGTTCATGGCCGCGTGCGGCATCGATCTCTCGTCCGAGCGGTCGCTGCAGGAGGTCGACGTGTTCACGTCGCACGAGGCGCTGCTGCTCGACTACGAGGAAGGGCTGACGCGGCAGGACTCGCTGACGGGTGACTGGTACGACTGCTCGGCGCATCTGCTGTGGATCGGAGAGCGCACGCGCGGCGTCGACGGCGCGCACGTGCAGTTCTTCGCCGGCGTGCACAACCCGATCGGCGTGAAGGTCGGCCCGGCTGCGACGCCCGACGAGCTGATCGCGTTGTGCGAGGTGCTGAACCCCGAGCGCGTCGCGGGACGGCTGACCTTCTATGCGCGTCTCGGCGCCGAGCGCGTCCGTGAGCTGCTTCCGCCGCTGCTGAGCGCGGTGCGCGACGAGGGTCATCCCGTTCTCTGGGCGTGCGACCCGATGCACGCGAACACGATCCGTACTGCCGACGGCGTCAAGACGCGCCGCTTCGACACGATCATGGGGGAGCTCGAAGGGTTCTTCGCCGCGTGCTGGGAGGCAGGTGTGTGGCCCGGCGGCGTGCACCTCGAGTTCACCGGCGAGGACGTGACGGAGTGCCTCGGCGGCGCCGACGACGTGCTCGAGGAGCATTTGTCGTCGCGCTACGAGACGCTGCTCGACCCGCGCTTGAACGCGCGGCAGTCGCTCGATCTGGCGTTTCGCCTGGCCGAGCTCATGCGCTCTGCACCGAGATAGCAATCTTGCCGCGCGTGTGGCCGGCCTCGATGTCCGCGACCGCGGAGGCAGCGTCGTCGAGCGCATAGACCTTGCTGACCGCCGGCACCGCAAGCTGGGCGACGGTGGCGAGGTCGTCGCTTTTGATCTTCGCGATGAACGAGACGATGCGCTTTCCGTCTTTCCGCGATCGCACGCGCGCGCCGACCATTCCCGTAAGGAGAGCGAGCATGCCGCCCGTCCCGTCGCGCCCGACTCCGCGGCCGACTAGCACGAGTGTGCCGCGTGGCGTGAGGAGGCGGCGCAGTTGCGAAAGCGATCGGTTGCCTGCGATCTGCAGCACGACGTCGTACGAGCCGCTCGGCTCTTCACGCGTGTAGTCGACGACGTGGTCTGCGCCGAGCTCGCGCACGAACTCCAGGTTCACAGACGCCGGTCACCTCGCCGCCGAGCGCCTTGGCGATCTGGATCGCGAGCGATCCGACGCCGCCGGCTGCTCCGATGACGAGCACGCGTCCGTCGGCTTGGAGCCGACCGTGGTCTCGGACCGCTTGCAGCGCAGTGCAACCCGCCACGGGGAGGCACGCCGCCTGCTCGAACGTCAGGCTCGCGGGCTTGAGCGCCAGCCGCGCCGCCTTCGCACGTGCCAGCTCGGCGAACGACCCCAGGGTGGCGCCGAAGACCGCGTCGCCCACGGCGAGCCCGTCGACGCCCGGCCCGACACTTTCGACGACGCCGGAGCCGTCCCCGCCGACGAACGGATCCTTCGGCCCGCGCAGCCCGGCGATGAAGCGCACGAGCGAGGGCTCGCCACGGACGAGATGCCATTCGACGGGGTTTGCGGAGGCGGCGTTGACCCGGATGACGACCTCGCCCTCACCGGCGACGGGCGCATCTGCCTCCTCGAGCTGCATCACCTCGCGCGGGTCGCCGTACCGGTGGTAGAGCATCGCTCTCAACTTACGGCGTAAGCTAAACGTACAGCGTAAGCTTGTCAAGCATGCCGCTGAGCCGGGACCAGATCCTCGCCGCCGCCGTAACCCTCGCCGACCGCGAGGGGCTCGAAGTCGTGTCGATGCGGCGGCTCGGCCGTGAGCTCGGGGTACAGGCGATGTCGCTGTACAACCACGTCCCGAGCAAGGACGCGATCCTCGACGGCATGGTGGAGCGCGTGCTCGCGGAGGTCGAGCTGCCGGAGCCCGGCGACTGGGAGACGTCGGTCCGGAGATGTGCGGTGTCGACGCACGACGCGCTGCTGCGGCACCCGTGGGCGTGTGCGCTGGTGATGGTGCCGGCGTCCGGCCCGGAGGCGCTCCTCGCTCGGCTGCGTTACATCGAGGCGCTGCTGCGGGCCTTTCGCGAGTCCGGGTTCAGCGCGCGGCAGGCGTCGTACGCGTACCACGCGATCGACAGTCATGCCCTCGGGTTCACGATGTGGCAGCTCGGTCACGCGGTCCCGGCCGACGCGACCGTCGCGCGCGTGGCAATGGATGCCGTCGGTGGCGGCGCCTATCCGTATGTCCTTGAGCACTCGCATGAGCATGAGGTCCAAAGCGGTCCGAGCAGCTTCGAGTACGGGCTCGACCTGATCTTCGAAGGGCTGCGCCGCATGCGCGGAACCGAAGAAGCCTCTGTTCCGTTCACCCCTTAGGGCGAGGGCGCTGATCGTCAGCGAACGAAGGGAAGCCCATGAGCACCACACTCATCGTTGTGATCGTTGTCATCGCCGTGCTCGTCTTGGCCGCCGTGGCGTGGGGCATGACCGCAGGCCGGGCAAAGCGGATGCAGCAGAAGCGCGTCGTGGCTCAGGCGCACCGCGAGCAGGCGAACGTCGCCGCGCGTCAGGCGGAGAAAGCCCGCCTCGAGGCCAAAGAGCAGTCGGACCGCGCCGCAGCGCAGCAGGCGGAGGCCGACTGGCTCCGCAGCCATGCCGACGAGATCGACCCGGATGCGACGCGCGACGAAGAGCGCGTCAGCTAGCTGTCGGGACCGTCGACGTTCACGACGAGCAGACCCTCGCCGACGATCGCGAGCACGATTTCCTGCGGCTCGTCGGCGGGGTTCACGTCCCGGTGCACGAGGCCGGCCGGCACGTGGAAGAAACCGCCCTCGGGGACGTCGACGCTGCTGCGTCCGCCGGGGCCGAACTCGAAGCGCGCGCAGCCCCGCACGACGTAGCCGAGCACGTCGCGGCCGCCGTGGTGATGCCACCCGGTCGCGGCGTTCGGCTCCGCGCGTGCGCGCATCTGCGTCACGCCGGAGAGGTCGAACGAGATCTCGCGCACGATGCCCGGCGTCGCCGCGCCCGCGCGAAGCCCGTCCGATCCGACTGCCTTGATCTCGGCCACCGCGCGCAGAGGCTAGCGTGGAGCCATGCGCGTCGCGATCGTCGGCACAGGCCTGATGGGCACTTCGGTGGCCCTGGCCGCCGCGCGCCGCGGCGACGAGGTGACCGGCTGGGACCCCGACGATGCGACGCTCACGGCAGCCCGCGCGCGGGGCGGGATGGATGCTGCGCCGTCGCTCGAGCATGCCGTCGGCGGCGCCGAGCTGGTCGTCGTCGCCGCGCCGATCGCGCAGCTCCCCACGACCGTCGCCGACGTCCTGCAGGCGGCAGGCCCTGCGACCACCGTCACCGACGTCGGCTCCACGAAAGCGAGCGTCGTCTCCGCCGCCGCGGGCGCGCCTCGGTTCGTCGGCGGCCACCCGATCTGCGGCGCCGAGACCCGCGGCCCGGACAACGCGACGCCCGACCTCTTCCAGGGCGCGACGTGGTTCCTGACGCCGACCGCGCAGACCGATGCAGCCGCTCATCGCCTCGTCCACGGCTTCGTCTCCGAGCTCGGCGCGACGCCTGTCGCGATCGCGCCCGATGCGCACGACCGGCTCGTCGCGCTCACGAGCCACGTGCCGCACGTCCTCGCGAACGTGATCGCGAACCAGATCGGCGCGACTCGCGTCGAAGGGCACGAGCCCCTCGCGAACGCCGGCGGCTCGCTGCGCGACATGACGCGAATCGCAGGCGCGAACCCGCGCATCTGGGTCGACATCTACCTCGACAACGCGCAACAGATCCGCGAGGAGCTCGAGGAGCATCGTCGCCGCATCGAACAGGTGGAAGCCGCGCTCGAGCAGGGTGACGCCGGCTTCCTTGCGCGCTGGATCGGCGAGGCGTCGCAGAACCGCCGCAAGATGCTCGATCGCGAGTTCCCGGACCCCGGCGAGCTGCAGCGCGTACGCGTGCACGTGCCCGATCGGCCCGGCGTGCTCGCAGGGATCACGCAGGCGCTCGGCGCCGAGCGCATCAACATCGAGGACTTCGAGCTCCACCATGTGTCGCCCGAGCGCGGCGGCACGCTGACGGTGCTCGTCCACGGTGCAGGCGAGGCGCGCCGCGCCGCCGACCTGCTCGAGAGTCAGGGGTACGGCGTCGTCGTGTCGCCGGTCGTCGATGAGGATTGACCCAGTCACGCAGCTCGAAGGGCACTGCGCTGTCCCGGGCGACAAGTCGATCTCGCATCGCGCGCTCCTGATCGGCGCGCTCTGCGACGGCGAGACGCGTGTGCAGGGCTTCGGCCGCTCCGCCGACACCGAGTCGACGCTCAACGCAGTTCGCGCTCTCGGCGCGCGGGTCGACGACGACGGCGACGAGCTCGTCGTGCACGGCGTCGGGCTTCGGGGTTTGCAGAGCGCGGAGATCGACTGCGGCAACGCGGGCACGCTCGCGCGTCTGATCACCGGCCCGCTCTCCTTCCAGCAGGGGACGTTCACGCTGACCGGCGACGAGTCCCTGTCTACGCGGCCGATGGAGCGCGTCGCGATCCCGCTGCGCAGGATGGGCGCGAGCATCGAAGCGACGGACGGCCACCTGCCGCTGACGATCACGGGTGACGCGCTGCACGGCATCGAGTACACGCTGCCGGTCGCGAGTGCACAGGTGAAGTCGGCAATGCTGCTCGCCGGTCTCGGCGCGCGGACGCCGACGACCGTGCTCGAGCCGGCGCCGACCCGCGACCACACCGAGCTGATGCTGAAAGCCGCGGGCGCGCGCGTGACGGTGCGGCCCGCGGGCGTGACGGTCGAGCCTGCCGAGACGCTGAGACTCGGCAGCGTCGAAGTGCCCGGCGACTTCTCGTCGGCGGCGCCGTTCATCGTCGCCGCCACGCTGGTGCCCGAGTCACGAGTGACGATCCACGACGTGAGCCTCAACCCGCGCCGCACCGGCCTGCTCGACGTGCTCGAGCGGATGGGCGGTCGCGTCGGCATCCTCGCGCGGCGCCGCTTTGGCGCGGAGCCCGTCGGCGACATCGAGATTCGCCACGCGGAGCTCACCGCGACGACGATCGAGGCGCACGAAGTGCCGCTGCTGATCGACGAGCTGCCGCTGTTCGCGCTTCTCGCGGCCTGCGCGCGCGGCCAGAGTCGCGTTCGGGGCGCGGGTGAGCTTCGGCACAAGGAGTCCGACCGCATCGCAGCGGTAATCGATGCGCTGCGCGCGATCGGCGCACATGCGCGCGATCGCGAGGACAGCTTCACGATCCGGGGCGTCCCGACCCGCCCGCGCGGCGGCAAAGTCGACGCCCGCGGCGACCACCGGATCGCCATGCTCGGCGCCATTGCAGGCGTCGTCTCGCGTGAAGGCGTGCAGATCGAGGGCGCCGAGTCGGTCGCTATAAGCTTCCCCGGCTTCTTCGACCTCCTGGAGACACTCTCGCGATGATCGTTGCAATCGATGGGCCGGCCGGCGCCGGCAAGAGCACCGTGGCGCGCAAGCTCGCCGAGCGCCTGGGCTTCCGCTACCTCGACACCGGGGCGATGTACCGCGCGCTCACGTGGCTCGCGATGCGCGAGGGCCTGCCACTCGGCGAGGAAGAGCCGATCGGGAAGCTCGCCGTGGACAACCCGGTGGTCTTCGACGAAGTGGGGCGCGTCCTCATCGCAGGCGACGACGTCACGTCCGCAATTCGCCAGTCGCGCATCGACCGCATGGTTCCCGTCGTCGCGCGGCATCCGTCTGTCCGCGAGGTGATGCGCGAGCGCCAGCGCGAGCTCGCACAGCACGGCAACTGCGTCATCGAAGGTCGCGACATTGGCACGGTCGTCGCGCCGGGCGCAGAGGTGAAGGTCTATCTCCAGGCCGACGAAGACGTCCGCGCGCAACGCCGTCAGGCGGAGCGTCCCGACATCGGCGCGGACGCCCTTGCCACGGATCTCCGCACGCGGGACGAGTCTGACCGCGTGCGCATGCAGCCGGCAGCCGACGCCGAGCTGATCGACACGACCGATCTGCAGGTCGACGACGTCGTCGCGCGCATCGAGGAGCTCGTGCGCGCGCGCTCCGTCGCAACGCGGTGAGCTCGAGCGGCATCGCCTGGGCCGTCGGCCGCTGGTACATGGGCGTTCCCACGCGCATCTTCACGCGTGTGCGCGCGTACGGCCTCGACCGCGTGCCGCGCGCAGGAGGGTTCGTCTACGCGATCAACCACTTCCACTGGATCGACATCCCCATCGTCGGCGCGATGTCGCCGCGAAACGTCGACTTCGTCGCGAAGATCGAGGCGACGAGCTTCCCGGGACTCGGGCGCTTTCTCGAGTGGCACGGCACGATCGGCATCCGCCGCGGCGAGTCGGATCGCGACGCGGTGCGGCGCATGCGCGACTCCGCGCGCACCGGTCGCGCAGTCGGCCTGTTCGTCGAAGGGACCCGGCAGAAGTCGGGCGTCCCCGGCGAGGCGCAGCCCGGCGCGGCGATGGTCGCGCTGCAGGAGGATGTGGCGATCGTCCCCGTCGGGATCTACGGCACGCAGTTCTGGAAGATCGGCAACTTCGCGCCGTGCTCGATCGCGTTCGGCGAGCCCGTGCGGTACGAGGGGCTGCCGAAGGGCGGCAAGGGATACAAGGAGGCGACGGCCGACATCGAGCGGCGCATCCACGCACTGGTCGACTGGCTGAAGGACGTGCACGCGCAGGGGCGGCCGCCCGGACTGACGCCGCCGCTATGAGCCTTTCCGGGACCGTCGCGATCGTGGGCTTCCCGAACGTCGGGAAGTCGACGCTCGTCAACCGCCTCACCGGGTCGCGCACCGCCGTCGTGCACGACACGGCCGGAACGACACGCGACCGCAAGGAGCTCGTCGTCGAGTGGCAGGGCACGGAGTTCCTGCTGATCGACACGGGAGGTGTCGACATCGTCGACAAGACGCCGATGACCCGGTCGATCGCCGACCAGGCGCGCGCCGCGATCGCCGAGTCCGACCTCGTGCTGTTCGTCGTCGACGCGCGCGCCGGGGTCACGCCGGGCGACGAGGAGCTTGCGCAGATCCTGCGCGAGTCGCATAAGCCGGTGCTCGTGCTCGCCAACAAGGTCGACCACCCGTCGCAGGAGGGGCTTGCGCACGAGTTCCACGGCCTCGGCTTCGGCGAGCCGTTCCCCGTGTCCGGCCTGCACGGCACGAACGTCGGCGACCTGCTCGACGAGATCGTCTCGCTGCTCCCGGGCGAAGGCCCGGTTCAGCCGGGCGGCGAGGCGATCCGCATCGCGATTCTCGGCCGGCCGAACGTCGGCAAGTCGTCGCTCTACAACAAGCTCGTCGGCGAGGAGCGCACGATCGTGTCGGACATCCCGGGCACGACGCGCGACCCGATCGACACCGTCATCGAACGCGACGGACGCACGTTCATCCTCGTCGACACCGCCGGGCTGCGGCGCAAGCGCAAGCAGCGGCAAGGCATCGAGTACTACTCGGAGCTGCGCGCGCTCGAAGCGGCGGAGCGCGCCGACATCGCACTCGTCCTGATCGACGCGAGTGCGGGCATCGTCGAGGGCGACATCACGGCGGTCGAGATGGCGCGCAAGACGCATTGCGCGACGCTGATCGTGCTCTCGAAGTGGGACATCTCCGAGGTGACGATCGAGGAGATCCGGCCCGAGCTGCAGCGCCGTCTCCGGCAGCGCCCGGACTTCATCACGATCTCGTCGCTGACCGGCCGCGGCGTCTCGCGCATCCTCGAGAAGACCGCAGAGCTGTTCGACCGCTACGCCGCGCGCGTGCAGACCGCCGAGCTGAACAAGTTCATCGGTGAGCTCAAAGAGATGCGGCAGCCGCCATCCAAGGGCAACCGCCGGCTCAACCTGCTCTACGGCGCGCAGGTGGCGTCGCGGCCGCCGCGCTTCCGCTTCACCGTCAACGATCCGGGCCTCGTCACGCGCGACTACGGCTACTGGGTGGAGAATCAGGTGCGAGAGCGGTTCGAACTGGAGGGCGTTCCGGTGGCGATCGATTTTCGGAAGCGGTCGTGAAAGCTGTCGTTGTCGGGGGTGGGGCGTGGGGGACCGCGTTCGCGACCGTGCTCCGGGCCGGCGACCACGAGGTGTTCGTTGCGACACGCGACACGCTCGACGACGCCCCGTACGAAGAGGCCGCCGTCGTCGTGCTCGCGGTGCCGAGCCGCTCCTTCCGCGACGCGCTCACGCATGTGCGGGGCAACGCGCCGATCCTCGTGCTGACGAAGGGGCTCGATCCCGAGACGAGCGAGCGGCTCTCCACCGTCGTGACCGATCGCCCCGTCGCGGTTCTCTCCGGCCCGAACATGGCGGACGAGATCGAGGACTGGCTCCCGGCGGCGACCGTCATCGCGAGCGAGGACGAAGCGCTCGCGTCGTGGCTTCAGCGCGAGATCGGCTCGCCGCTCTTCCGCGTCTACGTGAACACCGACCTGGTCGGCGTCGAGCTCTGCGGCGCGATGAAGAACGTCATCGCACTCGCGTGCGGCGCGGTCGACGGCCTCGGCCTCGGCGACAACGCGAAGGCGGCGCTCGTGACCCGGGGGCTCGTCGAGATGGCGCGCCTCGGCGAGGCGTGCGGCGCCGAGCCGGAGACGTTCGCGGGGCTCGCAGGCATGGGCGACCTCTTCGTCACGTGCTGGCATCCCGCCGGGCGCAACCGCCGTGCCGGCGAGCTGATCGCGCGCGGGGCGACGCCGGAGGAGGCGGTCGAGGAGATCGGCCACGTCGTCGAGGGCCTGAATACGGCTCCCGTGCTCCGCGACCTCGCACACCGGCTGGGCGTCGAGATGCCGATCACCGAGGGCGTCTGCGCGGTGCTAGAGGGGCTGCCGATCCACGAGCTTGCAGCGTCTTTGATGGTGCGTGCGCCCACCGCCGAATAGGTCGGTATCTTGGGACGAATGGCGCGCACCTTCCTCTTCACGTCGGAGTCGGTCACCGAGGGCCACCCGGACAAGATCGCCGACCAGATCTCGGACGCCGTCCTCGACGCCGCGCTCGCGAACGACCCGATGAGCCGCGTCGCCTGCGAGACGTTGATCACCACGGGCCTCGTGGTCGTCGCCGGCGAGATGACGACGTCGGAGTACATCGACATCCCGAAGATCGTCCGCGAGACGGTCAAGGGCATCGGCTACACGCGCGCCAAGTACGGCTTCGACGCCGAGACGTGCGGCGTAATCGTGGCGATCGACGAGCAGTCGCCCGACATCGCGCAGGGCGTCGACACGGCGTACGAGGTGCAGCACGACCCGGGCGACGACGACGAGCTCGATCGTGTCGGCGCCGGCGACCAGGGAATGATGTTCGGCTACGCGTCGAACGAGACGCGCGAGCTGATGCCGCTGCCGATCATGCTGGCGCACCGCATCACGAAGCGGCTGTCGGAGGTGCGCAAGGCAGACGTGCTGCCGTATCTCCGCCCGGACGGCAAGGCGCAGGTGTCGATCCGCTACGAGGTCGACGACGAGGGGCGCCAGACGCCGGTCGAGATCGAGCGCGTGCTCATCTCCACGCAGCATCGCGAGGGTCTCGACGCGGACGCGATGATCAAGCCGGACCTCGCGGAGCAGGTGCTGCGGCCGATCCTCCCCAAGGATCTCTACGACGAGAAGCGCCTCGAGGATCCCAGTTTCTTCTACGTCAACCCGACGGGCAAGTTCGTCATCGGCGGGCCGATGGGCGACACGGGTCTGACGGGGCGCAAGATCATCGTCGACACGTACGGAGGCGCTGCGCCGCACGGCGGCGGCGCGTTCTCGGGCAAGGATCCGACGAAGGTCGACCGCTCGGCGGCCTACGCGGCGCGGTATGTCGCGAAGAACATCGTCGCTGCGGGTCTCGCCGACCGCGCGCAGATCCAGGTCGCGTACGCGATCGGCGTGGCGCGGCCGTTCTCGATCCTCGTCGAGTGCTTCGGCACCGAGAAGCTTCCCGTCCCGCGCATCGAGGAGCTCGTCAACGAGTACTTCGACCTGCGCCCGGCCGCAATCCTCCGCGACCTCGATCTTCGCCGCCCGATCTACTCGAAGACGGCGGCGTACGGCCACTTCGGCCGCGACGACCACGACTTCACGTGGGAGCGCACCGACAAGGCCGCTGCGCTCCGCGACGCCGCCGGCATCGCTAACGCGACGGCCTGACGAACAAACCGGCTGCGGCTTTCTCGCCGATCGCCACTTCGCCGCCGTTGCGCGTGATGCGGAACTGGCCGGCCTCGGGCTGCGCGGCAACCAGCTCGACCTCCGTGCCGGGCGCGAGGCCTTCGTCGTAGAACCAGTGCAGGAGATCCCCGTCGTGCTCTGCGAGCCGCACGATCGTCGCCTTCGTCCCGGGCTCGAGCGCAGCAAGCGGCGCGAGCTCCTTGTTCTCAGCCTGCTCGAAGTCGGGGTCGACCGGCCAGCCGTGCGGGCAGCGGTCGGGGTTGCCGAGCTTCTCGTCGATCCGCTCGACCATCTCGTCGCTGAACGTGCCGCCGAGCTCGTCGGCGTGGACGTGCGCCTCCGCCGCCGTGTAGCCCATGAAGTCCGTGAGCAGCCGCTCGATGATCCGGTGCTTGCGGACGACTTTCTCGGCGCGCGTGCGCCCGGTGGGGGTGAGGATCGCCTCCTTGCGCTCGCCGCGCTCGACGAGGCCCTCGCCCTCAAGCCGCTTCAGCATCTCGCCGGCCGACGCCCGTGACACGCCGAGCATCTCCGCGACCCGCGACGCGAGCGTGGGGGAGCCGGTCGTCGACGGCCGGTACTCCCCGATCGGGAACGCGAGGAAATAGATCGTTTCGAGGTAATCGTCGACCGAGTGGCCCTGAGGCGGCATGAGCCCATGCTACGTCGGGTACCGTTTGTCAGGCGGCCCTTACACATGAGCACAGCACAGACCCTCATCCTCGGAGCCGTTGCCGGCCTGACCATCTTCGTCGGGCTGCCGATGGGCCGGATCCGCAGCACGAGCATGAGGCTGCGCGCGGCGCTGTCCTCGATCGCCACCGGGATTCTCGTCTTCCTGTTCTGGGACGTCGTCTCGCACGGCGTCGACCCTGTCAACGCGCGCCTCCAGGCGCATCGCTGGGGCTCGTTCTCCTGGTACGCGGTTCTGCTCGGGGCGGGCTTCACGCTCGGCCTGATGAGCCTCGTCTACTACGACGACTGGCTGAAGCGGAAGCGCGCGACGCCGCTCGTCGGCCCCGGTGCCGCCGCGATCGACGAGTTCGAGCACCGCAGCTGGTTCGAGACGCTCACGCCCGGCCGCCGGCTCGCGCTGCTGATCGCGACCGGCATCGGCCTGCACAACTTCGGCGAGGGCCTCGCGATCGGCCAGTCCGCTGCGGCGGGCGAGCTGTCGCTCGCGCTCGTGCTGATCATCGGCTTCGGCCTGCACAACACGACGGAGGGCTTCGGCATCGTCGGCCCGATGAGCGGCGAGCCCGAGATGCCGAGCTGGCGCTTCCTCGGGGCGATGGGCCTGATCGGCGGCGGACCGACGTTCCTCGGCACCCTGATCGGCCAGGCGTGGGTGAGCCCCGCACTCGAGACGGTGTTCTTCGCGGTTGCCGGCGGGTCGATCCTCTACGTCGTGATCCAGCTGTTCGAGGTGTGCCGCCGCTACGCCATGCCGACCCTCGTTGCCTGGTCGCTGCTGCTCGGCTTGCTGCTCGGATTCGGCACGGATTTCGTGCTGACCGCAGCCGGGGCCTGAGCTAGCGTGGCCGCGTGGGCCACTTTCTCCATGCGGTAGGCGTTTTCTTCCACCACCTGGCGACGGTTCGCTGGGACATGCTCGGCCTCGCGCTCGCCTGTCACGGCGCGAAGCTCGTCTTCCGCAGCTGGGCGTGGCGCGCGATCGTCAACGCCGCGTACCCGAACTCGCGGCTCAAGTTCCGCTCCGCTCTCGGCGCGTACGTTGCCGGTGTCGGCGTGAACTCGATCGTGCCGGCGCGCGGCGGAGACGTCGTGAAGATGTATCTCGCGCGGCAACGCATCGAAGGCGGCAGCTACTTCACGCTCACGCCGACGCTGATCGTCGAGACGTTGCTCGACTTCGTGATCGCGAGCTGCTTCCTCGGCTGGGCGATGGCGATCGGCGCCCTGCCGGTGCACCAGGTGTACGCGCGCCTACCCACCGTCGACTGGAAGTTCCTGCTGCGTCACGACCGCCTGACGATCTACTTCCTGATCGCGTTCTTCATCATCCTTGTCGGCGCGTTCGTCTACGCGCGCAGCCGTTGGGACGAGTTCAAGAAGCGCGTCGGAGCCGGCTTCGCGATCCTCTACGACCGCCGCGCCTTCGCGATGCACGTGATCTTGCCGCAGCTGATCTCGTGGGTGCTGCGCATCGCTTCGCTGTTCTTCTTCCTGAAGGCGTTCCATGTCCCTGCCACGGTGCACAACGCGCTGCTCACGCAGGTCGTCGACTCGCTGTCGACGCTGTTCCCCGCTTCGCCGGGAGGTGCCGGGACGAAGCAGGGCCTCACGGAGTTCCTCTTCCGAAACTCGCGCATCTCGCACACGCTGCTGCTGGCGTTCAGCGTCGGCATGAACATCGCGATCGTCGTCGCGAACCTCGTCTTCGGGCTCATCGCGATCGGGTTGATGGCAAAGACGCTGTCGTTCAAGCGCATCCGCGCAGCGTCGAGCGCCGACCAGACCGCGTGAAGTACGCGAATGTCTTTCCCCTCGTGACCGCGCGCGCGGTCGCGCGTGAGTTCACGTATGCCGTCGAGGACGACGTGCGCGTCGGATCGATCGTACGCGTGCCGTTCGGCCGTTCCCGCGCGCGCGGCATCGTCGTCTCGCTCTCCGACGAAGCGCCCAAGGGCGTCGATGTACGCGAGGCGGAAGGCGTCGTAGGTGAGATCCCGGAGAAGCTCGTCGAGCTCGCGCTCTGGATCGCCGACTACTACGGCTCGACGCCGGCGCGTGCGCTGGCGCTCGTCGCCCCCGAGAGCCCGAAGCGTCGCAAGGAGCAGGCGCCGCCGGGGGAGCGCCAGTCTCTCTCCGGGGAGGCGGAGCCGCGCGAGCTCGCACCCGAGCAGCGTGCCGCGGTCGACCGCATCGCCGCGGGCGGCGGGCCGTTCCTGTTGCACGGGCCGACGGGCTCCGGCAAGACCGAGGTGTATCTCCAGGCGTGCGCGGCGGTGCTCGAGCGCGGCTTCGGCGCGATCGTGCTCGTGCCCGAGATCGCGCTCGCGCCGCAGACGGTTGGTCGCTTCCGCGCGCGCTTCGGCGACCGCGTCGCGATCCTGCATTCCGCACTCACCGAGGCAGAGCGGCGCGACGAGCGCGAGCGGATCACGAAGGGCGAAGCGCGCGTCGTCGTCGGCGCGCGGTCGGCGATATTCGCGCCGATTCGCGGGCTCGGCCTGATCGTCGTCGACGAGGAACACGACTCGTCCTACAAGCAGGACAGCGATCCGCGCTACGACGCGCGCACGGTCGCCGCGAAGCGGGCAGCGCTCGAAGGCGCCGTTGCCGTGTATGGGTCGGCGACGCCGCGACCCGAGAGCTGGGCCGCGCTCGAGCGCCTCGCGCTCGGCGGGCGCATCGGTGCGTCGCTGCCCCCGGTGAAGGTGATCGACCTGCGGCGCGAAGCGGGGTATCCGCTGTCGGCGCCGCTGCTCGCGGAGCTGCGCGGCGTTGCGGAGCGTCGCGGCAAAGCCATCCTGCTGCTGAACCGCCGCGGCGTTGCCCCTGCGCTGCACTGCCGCGCCTGTGGCACGACGATTCGCTGCCCGAACTGCGACGTCGCGCTCGTGCTGCACGGGGATACCTCGATGCGCTGCCATCACTGCGGCCATTCGCGGACGGCGCCGACGGCGTGCCCGGCCTGCGGCTCGCCCGAGATCGCGCGCATCGGCGCGGGGACGCAGAAGCTGGAGAAGGAGCTCGCGCGCGAGGTGCCGGAGCTCGAGCTGATCAGGCTCGACGCCGACACGGTCGCGAAGCCGGAGCACCTCGCCGCGTCACTGGCGCGCTTCGCGCAGACGGAGGGCGCGGTGCTGCTCGGCACGCAGATGGTCGCGAAGGGCCATCACTTCGCAGGCGTCGAGCTCGCGGCGGTCGTCGACGCGGACGGTGGGCTCGGGATGCCGGACTTCCGCGCGGAGGAGCGGACGTTCCAGCTGATCACGCAGCTCGCCGGGCGCAGCGGCCGGGACGCACCCGGTCGCGTGCTCGTGCAGACGTTCCAGCCGGACGCCCGTCCAGTCGTCTACGCCGCGCGCCACGACGTCGGGCGCTTTCTCTCCGAGGAGCTCGAGCGTCGCGACGCGCTGCAGTACCCGCCGTTCACGCATCTCGTGCGGATCCTCGTCACCGGGCCGACGCCCGAGCCGGTGCTGCGCGCGCTCGAGGAGCTGAAGGCCGGCATTCGCGGCGCCGACCTGCTCGGCCCGGCTCCGCTCTACCGGCTGCGCGGCAAGCACCGGGCGCAGCTCGTCGCGAAGACCGCGCAGCCGCGGCGGATCGCCTCGCAGGCGGCGCACCTGCTTGCGGCCGCGGCGCCGGCGATGCGCCGCGCGGGGCTCACCGCGGTGGTCGACGTCGACCCCCAGTCGCTTTAGGCACCATGGCCGAGATGTCACGTGCGCGCCGCAGACCGGAGGAGCTGCTCGGTGAGTGGGGCGTGCGCGACGTGACGCCGCAGTCGCAGCGCGAGCGGCGCCTCGTCGAAGCCGATCGCGGGATCAACCCGCTCGTCGGCAACGCGCTGCCCCGCCGCATCCGTGCCTTCCGCGCCGACGCCGCGAATTACCTCGCGTCCATGGGCGGGCCGCTGCCGTACATGCAGCGCCTCCGTCAGATCGAGGCGATGGAGGAGGCGCACGAGCGCCGGCTCGCCGAGGCGTACGCCGCGAACCGCGGCGACTGGCGCGCGGTGGCGGAGAGGTGGGACTTCGAGGACGTCAACGAGCTGATCGACAAGCACAACCGCTGGTTCCCGATGGAGGCCCGCCTGCCGATGGACCCGAAGACACGAGATTTCGTCAAGGTCGGCGGCAAGTCGTACCGCCGCGACCCCCTCGACGCCGCCTGGATCCTCGAGCGGTTCCCCGCCCGCTAACCTGCCCCGCGATGTCCGAGCACGATCACGAGCACGACCACGTCCACGAGGAGGACGCGGCCGAGCAGGAGGCCGATGTCCGCCGGCGATTCGCCCTCGCGCAGATCCGCCAGTACGGCGACGTCGTGCTGCGGATGAAGGCGAACGAGGTCGAGGATTTCGACGACGATCTACGCCGCCTCGTCGAGCGGATGACCGCGTTGATGCACGACGCGCAGGGTGTGGGGCTCGCCGCGACGCAGGTCGGCGTGCTGCGCCGGCTGTTCGTGTTCGAGCCGGACGAAGAAGGCCCGCGGGTGATCGTGAACCCGGTCGTCGCCGAGCGCAGCGACGAGACCGAGCCGGACGACGAAGGCTGCCTCTCGCTGCAGGGCGTGAAGGTGCCGGTGGAGCGCGCGACCCGCCTCGTGCTCGAAGGCAAGGACGAGAACGGCGAGGACGTCCGCTACGAGCTCGAGGGCTACGGCGCGCGCATCGCGCAGCACGAGCTCGACCACCTCGACGGTGTGCTGATCCTCGACCGCACCGACGACGAGCACCGCAAGGAAGCGCTCGCGACACTGCGTCCCCGCGCCGTACTGCGCTGATGCGCCTGGCGGTCGCAGCGACCGCTTCGCTCGGCGCCGACGTGCTCGAGCGGCTCGCCGCAACGCACGACATCGCGTATCTGCTCACGCGGCCGGACTCGCCACAGGGCCGCGGTCGCAAGGTCGCCGCGCCGCCCGCGAAGGCTGCGGCCGAGCGCCTCGGCATCACGGTGCACCAGCCGGAGAAGCCGGCGCTGCCCGAGCCGGTCGACACCGTCGTCGTCTGCGCCTATGGGCTCTACATCCCGCCGCGCCTGCTCGAGCAAGCGCTGTGGGTGAACGTGCATCCGTCGCTGCTGCCGCGCTGGCGCGGCGCCGCCCCCGTCGAGCGCTCGATCCTCGCGGGCGACGAGGAGACCGGCGTGACGATTCATCAGACCGTCGAGGCGCTCGACGCCGGCCCTGTCGCCACGCAGGAACGCTGGCTGATCGGCGACGACGACGCCGGCGCGACGTACGCGCGCGCGGGTGAGTCCGCCGCGCGCCTGCTCGATGAGGTGCTGGCCAATCCGCATTTCGAGCCGCAAGCCGAAGAGGGCGCGACGTACGCCGAGAAGATCACGCCCGAAGATCGCGAGCTCGATCTCGCCGACCCCGTCGACGCATGGCGCCGCGTGCGCGCGCTGTCCCCGCACATCGGCGCGCGCGGCGAGCTCGAAGGGCGCCGCGTCACGGTGTGGGCGGCGCGCCTCGAGCAAGGCCGCTTCGTGCCCGAGATCGTGCAGCCCGAGGGCAAGCGCCGCATGGCGTATGACGACTTCCTGCGCGGACTTCGGTGAGCATCGCCCCCGCGCGCCGCGCCGCGTTCGAGGTCGTGCGGCGCGTGTTCGAAGAAGAGGCATACGCCGACCGCGCGCTCGCAGCCGCGGTGAAGGGTCTCGACGACCGCAATCGCAGCCTGGCGCAGTTCCTCGCCTACGGCACGGTGCAGCGCTGCCGCACGCTCGACTTCGGCATCGAACAGCTCGGCAAGCGCCCGGTGCGCAAGCTCGACCCGCCCGTGCGCACGGCGCTGCGGCTAGGCGCGTTCCAGATCGCCTTCACCGACCAGGCGGAGCACGCAGTCGTCAACGACGCGGTCGAGCTTGTGCGCGCGTCGCGTCGCGAGCGTGCCGTTCCGTTCACGAACGCGGTGATGCGCCGCCTGTCGCAGGGCTTCCGCGGCCTCGTCGCGTCGCTGCCGGAGGGCGCGCTCAAGCTGAGCTACCCCGACTGGATTGCCGAGACGCTCGAGCGCGACTTCGGCCACGAGACCGCGATCGAGCTGATGCGCGCGCAGAATGCACCGCCGGCGCTCGAGGTGCACTCCGACGAGCCGGTGGGCGAGCCGACGGACGTCCCGGGCGCGTACGTCGTCGACCGTGTCGATCCGTCGCGTATGCGCGCGATGAGCCGCGCCTCGCAGCTAGCCGCCCTCGTCGTCGGCTCGCAGGACGGCGAGCGCATCCTCGACACATGCGCAGCTCCCGGCGGCAAGACGCGGCTGCTCCACGGTGACATCACCGCCGTCGAGATCCATCCCGGCCGCGCGCGGGCACTCGCCGAGGAGATGCCCCAGAACGTGACCGTCGTGACCGCCGACGCCCGCGAGCTCGATGCGTCCGGGTTCGACCGCGCGCTCGTCGACGCGCCCTGCTCGGGGCTCGGCGTGCTCGCGCGGCGCCCCGACCTGCGCTGGCGCGCCCGGCCGCTCCCGGAGCTCCAGCTCGAGCTGCTGCGCGCGGCCGCCGAGCGCACCAACCCCGGCGGCACGGTCGTCTATTCGGTCTGCACGCTCAATTCCGAGGAGGGCGAGGCCGTCGTCGACGCCTCCGGGCTCGCCCCCGAGCCGCTGGGTCAGGAGTGGCCGCAGTACGCCCATCCGCGCCGGCCGGAGTTCCTGCTGACCCTGCCGAGCCGGGATCACACCTCCGGTTTCTTCATTGCCCGCCTGCGGGCGTCGTAAGATCGGCAAGCGGTGCCCTGGCGGGATTGGATACGCACGGTCGAGGTCGAGCCGTCGCTCTACGCGGCGAACTTCGCCATGCTCGGCGAGCAGATCGAGGATCTCTGCCGCTGCGGCTGCCGCGTCTTCCACTTCGACGTGGGTGACGGCCACTTCGTCGAACCGATCACGATGGGGCAGATCGTGCTGAAGGACATCGCGCCGATCATCCACCGGTACGAGGGCCGCGTCGACGTGCACATGATGGTCGACGATCCGCTCAAGCACGCCGGCAAGCTGGCGGAGGCGGGCGCAGACAGCGTGACCTTCCACTACGAAGCCGTCGCCGACGTCCCCGTGACCATCAACGCGGTGCGCGAGCACGAGGTGCAGGTGGGCGTTGCGTTCAATCCGGAGACGGAACCCGAGGATGTCGCAGCGGTGGCCGGCGATGCTGACCTCGTCCTTTGCATGAGCATCCATCCCGGCTACTCCGGCCAGCCGTTCCGCGAGGAGACATACGACCGCGTGCGCCGGTTGCGCGCGGCGCTCGGCGACTCGACGTACATCCAGGTCGACGGCGGGGTCGGTCCCGAGAACATCCGTCAGCTGTACGACGAAGGCGTGCGCCTGCTCGTCGCGGGCGCGTCGATCTTCCAGCGCGAGGACTTGCCGCGCGCGTACCGCCGCCTCGTCCAGGCGTTGGCCTGACGAGGCTGCGCTACCCTCCGCGCGCCCATGTCCGCGAGTCCCGAGCCGATCCACCGCGCCGACGACCAGATCGTGACCCTGCTGTCGCAGTGGCTCGTCGGTCAGCTCGGCAACGATGCGCTACGCAAGGGCGTCGAGGACGTCGGCACGAGCGAGCTCGCGCCCGGCCAGCGTGAGGCGGTCGGAGAGTTGCTCGACGAGCTTCGTGTCGCGCTCCCCGGCGAGCGCGCGGACCTTCAGGTCGTAGTGCGGGAGACGCTCGAGTCTCTCGCCTATGGCGATTGAAGGTTCTTCAGCAGATCGCTCAGATCGCGGAGGTGCGTCGTGTTGCGTGAAACGGTGCACGACGCGTCGACGACGCCCGTCAGCGTGCCGCCCGCGTACGTCGACGCCTCGGCGAGGCACGTCGCGCGCCGGTAGGCGAGCCACGAGCGCTCGCCGCGCACGAACCCGGCACGCGCATCGGGGCGCAGCTTCACGAAGATCGCCTTCGCCTTCGTGTCGATCTTCCGGTCGCCTTTCAGGATCGCCTGCTCGAGGCAGCCCTCGGTGTCGAGCGTCGACTGCGGGTGCATCGGGCACGGCAGCGGCGTGAAGGGCTCGTGGATCACCGGCGGCTTGAGAACGGCCAGGAGCACGAGGGCGAGAGCGATGCGCATGGCCAAAGACTGCCTGTCGCGCCGCCTCGCGGGCTAAGCTCGCAGCCCATGACCGAATCCGGAGGGTGAGTGAGCGAGTTCGAGCACGACGATCCGCAGGCGCAGGACGCACTGGAGCAGACGCCCGACCCCGGCGACCCGTTCGCCGGCTGGCCCGCGGCCGAGTCGTCTTCGGTGATCGAGCAGGCGCCGGCTGACGGCGGCACCGTCGAGCACGTTCGCGGCGAGGTCGACGTCCCCGAGGGCTACACGGTGCTGGAGGGCACGCCCCTAGGCGAGCGCCGCACCGTCGGCATCGTCGTCTCCCGCTTCAACGGCGGCATCACGAACGCGATGCTCGCGCGCGCGCTCGAGGCGCTCGGCGAAGCAGGCGTCTCGCGGGAATCGATCACCGTCGTGCCGGTGCCCGGCGCGTTCGAGCTGCCGCTCGCGGCGATGGCGCTCGCCAAGACGCGTCGCTACGCGTGCATCGTCGCGCTCGGGGCGATCGTGCGCGGCGAGACCTCGCACTTCGAGTACGTCGCGGCGGAATGCGCATCCGGCTTGCAGCTTGCCGGCATCGAGACCGGCGTGCCCGTCACGTTCGGCGTCCTGACGTGCGAGAACGTCGCACAGGCAGAGGCGCGCGTGGAGAAGGCAGCCGAGGCCGTGCGCTCTGCGCTCGAGATGGCTGATCTGTTTGCTCGATTGCGCGCTAGCGCCCGGGCATAAAACGCGCGCATAGGCGTTAGCGTCGAGACATGACTCTCGGCGTCACTCGCGGAACCGCGCTCTACGTCGGTGCCCTGATCGGGCCCGGCTTGCTGCTCGTGCCGTCACTTGCGGCGCACGCGGCTGGCCCGGCATCGATCGTCGCGTGGGGCCTGCTTCTCGTGTTCTCGGTTCCGTTGATGGTGACGTTCGCCGCGCTCGGTGTCAGGCACCCCGTTACGGGCGGCGTCTCTGCGTACGTCCAGGAAGGCTTCGGCGCTACGGCGGCGGCGATCACCGGCAACGCGTTCATGACCGCCGTTGCGTTCGGCGGCCCCGCCGTGTCGCTGATCGGCGGCTTCTACGTGGCCGACCTGACCGGCTCCGGCACGACGGTCGCCGTTGCGGTCGCGGTCGGAATCATCACGCTCGTCTACGGCGCGAACTGGCTCGGCCTGCGCGTCTCGTCGAGCTTCCAGCTCGCCTTCGCCGCCGTGCTCGTTGGCGTCGTCGCACTGGCGATCGGCGTGGCGCTTCCCTCGCGCGCGACGCACAACTGGGCGCCTTTCGCGCCGCACGGCTGGTGGGCCGTCGGGACTGCCGCGAGCATCCTCGTCTGGATGTTCGTCGGCTGGGAGGCGATGGCCCAGCTCGCCGGCGACTTCCGCGATCCTGCACGCGACCTGCCACGCGCAATGACGTTGGCGTTCGTGATCGTCACCGTCCTCTACGTCGGGCTCGCGGCCGCGACGATCGCCGTCACCGCCGGATCTGGATCCCGAGTGCCGCTCGCCGACCTGATCTCGGTTGGATTCGGCCGTGCCGGCCGCGACGCGACCGCCGTCCTGGCGGTGGCCCTGACGATGGGGACGATGAACGTCTACACCGGCTCGATGGCGAAGCTCGCGGCTGCGCTGGCGCGTGACCGGGCGCTGCCCGGATGGCTCGGCGGCGACGCGCATCGCAGCATTCCGCGCCGGCCGCTGGCGGTCATGTACGTCGAGCACCTGCTGCTCCTGGCGGTGCTCGCGGCCGGCGGCGCCAGCGCCAGCACGTTTGTCCGCGCCACCTCGGCCTGTTTCGTGCTGGTCTACGTGCTCGCCCTTGCGTCGGCGGCGCGCATCACGACGGGCGGGGTGCGCGTCTGCGCGGGCGTGGCCCTCGTGCTGATCGTCGCCGTGGGCGCCTTCTCGGGCTGGTACCTGCTCGTCCCGGCTGCGACGGCGCTCTTGACCGCCGCCCTTCGCTACACTGCCGCGCGGCATGTCCAAGGTCTGCGCAATCTGCGGGAAGAAGCCGGCGTTCGGCCATCACCGGTCGCACTCGATGGTGGCGACGAAGCGCCGCTTTGACCCTAACCTGCAGCGCGTCAGGATCTTCCTGAAGGGCTCGCCGACCCGCGCCTACGTGTGCACCCGTTGCCTCAAGGGCAACAAGGTCCAGAAGGCCGTCTAGCAACCCAGGCCGCTCGATTCGGGTCTAATCCGCGACGTGGCGGATGACCTCACTCTCGAGCTCGAGCGCGGCCGGCTGGTCATCTCCCGCGAGGCGGTGGGCGAGATCGTCGCGGAGACGACGCTCGGCTGTTACGGCGTCGTCGGGCTCTCTGCAGGCACGCGCGTGCGGCGGATGCTGCGGCGAGACGGCGTCAGCGTCGACGGCGACGCGTCCGCGCTGCGCATCGAGCTGTACGTCGTGGTCGAGCACGGGCTGAACCTCGCCGAGGTGGCGACGACGATTCGCTCGCAGGTCGCGTACGACGTCGAGCGGCTCACCGGGCTGTCGGTCGCCGCCGTCGAAGTGCACATCCAGCGGGTGAGGGCGTGAGGGAGCGCGCGCGGCAGCTCGTCAACGGCGCTGTCGCGGCGATCGAGGCCAACCGTCGCCGCATCGACGACCTCAACGTCTACCCGGTGCCCGACGGCGACACCGGCACGAACCTCACGCTCACGGTTCGCGCCGTCGCGGAGGCCCTCGCGAAGGACGGGCCGGACGACCGCGCCGCCCTCGCGCGCGAGATCTCGCGGGCCGCGCTCATGGGCGCGCGTGGCAACTCGGGCGTGATCCTGTCGCAGATAGTCCGGGGCGCGACCGAGTCGCTGGCGGAGTCCGACGACCTGCGCAAGGCATTCAAGTCCGCGTCCGACGCGGCGTACCGCGCGGTGAAGAAGCCGGTCGAGGGAACGATGCTCACGGCGATCCGCGCGATGGCCGACGCGGCGAAGAAGGACGCCGACCTCGCGTCGATCGTCTCCGCCGGCGACGCGGCCGTCGTGCGCACGCGCGAGCAACTGCCGGTGCTCAAGGAGGCAGGCGTCGTCGACGCAGGCGCTGCCGGGCTCGTCGAGATCGTGCGCGGCATTGCCGCCGTGGTATCGGGCGAGCCGATGCCGGAAGCGCCCGTGCAGGAAGAGGGCATCGGCCTCGACGCGATCCACCAGGAGCTCTCGCGGTTCCGCTACTGCACCGTGTTCGTGGTCGAGGGTGACGCGCTCGACGCAGACGCGTTCGAAGCGGAGCTCGAGAAGATCGGCGACTCACTGCTCGTCGTCGGAGATCGCTCGGCGCTCAAGGTGCACGTGCACACCGACGATCCCGGCCGAGCGCTCTCGCTCGCCATCGCGCGCGGCGAGCTCGAGGGAATCGAGATCGCGAACATGCACCAGCAGACGTTGCAGCGCGAAGAGCGACTTCTGCACGCGGTGCCCGACGCGGGAGCGACCTCGGTCGTCGCCGTCTCGGCGGGCGACGGCAATCGCAAGCTGTTCGAGAGTCTCGGCGCGATCGTCGTCGACGGCGGCCGCACCATGAACCCGTCGACGGCCGATTTGGTCGCAGCGCTCGAGTCCGCGCCCGGAGACGAGGCGATCGTCCTGCCGAACAGCGGCAACGTGATCATGGCCGCGGAGCAGGCGGCGGATCACACGTCGAAGAAGGCGCGTGTCGTCCCGACCCGATCGCTGCAAGCCGGCCTCGCCGCGCTGGTCGCGTTCGACGCATCGCTCGGCGCCGAGGAGAACGCCGAGGCGATGACCGAGACCGACGTGGCGACGGGCGCGGTCACGGTCGCGTCGCGCGACGTGCAGCTGAACGGCGTCCGCGTGCAGAGCGGCAAGTGGCTCGGCCTCGCGGAGGGCGAGCCGGTCGCCGGAGGTGAGACGTTCGACGAGGTCGTGAGCGCCGTGGTCGCGCGCCTGCTCACGGAGCCGCGCGGAATCCTGACGCTGCTGACCGGGGAGGGCGCAGAGCCGCTGGACGGCCTCGTCGCGTCGATCCAGGCGGAACATCCGGATCTCGAAATCGAGATCCACGAGGGCGGACAGCCGCATTACGCCCTCCTCGTCTCCGCCGAGTAGGCTCCCGGCGTGGCGGCGGCGCTCCCGATCCGTGTGCTGATCGTGGAGGACAATCAGACCTTCCGCGAGACGCTCCATCTGCTCTTCGAGCTGCGGCCCGAGGTTCGTGTCGTCGGCAGCGTCGCGAGCGGCGACGAGGCGCCGGCCGCGTGCCGCGAGCTCGAGCCGGACGTCGTGCTGATGGACTACCGCATGCCCGGCATGAACGGCGCAGAGGCGACGCGTGCCGTGCTCGAGTCGTGCCCCGACACGCGCGTCGTGTGCCTGACCGCGTCGATCACCCAGAACGAGATCGACGAGCTCGCGCGCGCGGGCGTCGTGCGCTGCCTCACGAAGGACGAGGGTTTCGACGAGATCATCGCCGCGGTTCGCGACGCCGCATCGACGCGCGCGTGAACCTCACCGCCGAGAACACCGCCGTTGTGCTCGACTCGACGGCCGACTTCCCTGATGCGCAGCAGCGATACCCGAACTTCCGTGTCGTCCCGCTGTACGTGCGCTTCGGCGACGAGAGCTTCCGCGACTACGTCGACATCGACCCGGAGCACTTCTACGAGCGGCTGCGGACAGCGGTGGAGCTGCCGACGACGTCGCAGCCGACGCCTGCCGACTTCCTCGCGACCTACGAGTCCCTCGGCGCGTACGAGCGGATCCTGTCGCTGCAGATCTCGTCGACGCTGTCCGGCACGTTCGGCTCCGCGCAGACCGCGGCCGAGGCGCTCGGCGGCGATCGCGTGCGCGTCATCGACACGCGCACCGTCTCGGCGGGGCTCGCGCTGCTCGCGATCGCGGTGCAGCAGCGCCTCGAGCGCGGGACGACCGACGAGGAGATCGACGAGCTCGTCGAGCGCTATCAGCGTGAGCACAAGCTGCTGTTCACCGTGAACACGCTCGAATATCTCGCGAAAGGCGGGCGCATCGGGCGTGCTGCCGCGCTCGCCGGGACGATGCTCAACATCAAGCCGATTCTCACGATCCGCGACGGCGAGGTCGTGCCGTTGAAGAAAGTCCGCGGCGCGGCGAAGGCGTTCGAGGAGTTCAAGCGCCTGTTCGAAGAGACGACGACGGACTCGCCGCGGTTGAAGATCGGCATCGCGCACGCGGCGGCGCCGGAGCGAATGGCCCCGCTGCACGAGATGGTTCGCACGCTGCGGCCTCAGGCGGACATCGAGATCGAGACGCAGCTGGGCGCCGTCATCGGCACCCATGCAGGGCCTGGAACCGTCGGGTTTTTCTGGTTCGAGGATTGATGCCGTCCGGACCGGGTCCTATCCTCGGTCCCGGTGGCGACAATGACCCGTATGCACCCGGGTTTCAGCGGCGTGGTCCAGGCCGAATGGCCGCGTCCGCGCGGCTGGACGCCGCCGCAGTTCCTCGACTCGCTCGACGTGCAATCGCTCCCAGGCGTGGGGCCTTCCCTCGCCAAGCGACTGCGGACGTTCGGCATCGCGTCCGTGCGTGATCTGCTCATGCACGCCCCGCGGCGCTACGAGAGCGCAGTCGACCAGGTTGCGATTTCGAAGCTCGGCGAGGCCGAGGGCGAAGTCGCGATCGAAGGTCGAATAACCACCGCACGCTCGCGGCCGCTGCGCGGGCGGCGGACGATCGTCGTCGCGACGATCGCCGACGGCAGCGGCGGACAGATCAGCGCGTCGTTCTTCAACCAGCCGTGGCTTGCGGAGAAGCTGACGCCCGGAACACCGATCCGCGTGCGCGGCAAGCTCGGCCGGTACGGCTTCGACGTGAAGAGCTACGACATCGGAGAGGCGAAGCGCACAGCTGATTTCGCTCCGGTGTATCCCGCGAGCGAGAGCGTGTCGACGGTCCGCCTGCGCGAGCTCGTCCGCGCAGCGCTCGCGCAGCACGGAACGTCGATGCCGGACGCACTGCCGGCCGGCCTCGACCTGGCTCTGCGCCGCGACGCACTGCACGCGATCCATTTCCCCACCGACGAGGCTGAGGCGGAGCGGGCGCGGCGGCGGCTCGCGCTGGACGAGCTGGTCGCGCTGCAGCTCGTCGTCGCGCGGCTGCGCACGACCGATGCCGTCGCGCCGTCGCTCTCCGAGCCCGGCGAGGTGATCACCCGTTACCGCGACGTCCTTCCCTTCACGCTCACGGAGCATCAGGAGCGCGCGATCACCGAGATCGACCTCGACCTCGCCCAGACGACGCCGATGCAGCGGCTGCTGCAGGGCGACGTCGGCTCCGGCAAGACGGTCGTCGCGCTGTATGCGTTGCTGCGCGCCGTGGAGAACGGGTTCCAGGGCGCGTTGATGGCGCCGACCGCGACGCTCGCCGAGCAGCACTTCCTCACGCTCGAACGGCTGTGCACGCCGCTCGGCATCGATGTCGCCCTGCTCACCGGCGCCGTGAAGGGCAGCGTCGACGCGTCGATCGTCGTCGGCACGCATGCGTTGATCCAACCGGACGTCCAGTTCCGCGACCTCGCGGTCGCCGTCGTCGACGAGCAGCATCGCTTCGGTGTCGCACAACGGCAAGCGCTTACCGAGCATCGGTCGCCGCACGTGCTGCACATGACTGCGACGCCGATCCCGCGCACGCTGGCCCTGACGATCTACGGCGATCTCGCCGTCAGCGAGATCGCGAAGCCGCCGGCGAACCGCAAGCCGATCATCACTGCCTGGGTCGGTGCCGAGAAGTCGAGCGAGGCGTACTCGCGGCTGCGCGTCCATCTCGATGCGGGCCGCCAGGCCTATGTCGTGTGCCCGCTGATCGAGCAGTCGGAGACGCGCCTCGCGCGCGCGGCCGAAGAAGAGGCGGAACGTCTGCGGCGCGCTGAGCTGAAGGGCTACCGCGTCGGCTTGCTGCACGGGAAGCTGAAGCCGGCCGACCGCCGCGAGGTGATGCGCCAGTTCAAGGACCACGAGCTCGACGTCCTCGTCGCGACGACGGTGATCGAGGTCGGCGTCGACGTGCCGAACGCGACGATCATGATCGTCCAGGAAGCCGATCGCTTCGGGCTCGCGCAGCTCCACCAGCTGCGCGGCCGCGTCGGGCGCGGGGGAGAGCAGAGCTACTGCCTGCTGATCTCGCGGCAGAAGGAGGAGCTGACCGAGACCGCCGAGGCGCGCCTGCAGGCGCTCGTCGACACGACGGACGGCTTCGAGCTCGCCGAGCGCGACCTCGAGCTTCGCCGCGAGGGCCAGCTGCTCGGCGTGAAGCAGTCCGGGCTCAGCGACCTGCGCTTCACGAAGCTCCGCCCCGACCGCGACCTGATCGAGCAAGCTCGCACGATCGCCGCCGACCTGCGCGACGAGGACGGCCCGTGGCACGACGACGCCGACCGCCTCGCCGAGGACGCCACGGCGGGCGCATGAGCGGCTTCGGCCACATCGACCTGCGCGTCTGGCCTGTTACGCCGTGAGGATCATCGCCGGAACCCACCGCGGCCAGCGGATCGCCGCCCCGACCGGGCGCGACACGCGCCCGACGAGCGACCGCGTCCGCGAGAACGCGTTCAACCTGATCGGCCCGGTCGACGGGGCGGACGTGCTCGACCTCTACGCCGGCAGCGGTGCGATGGGCCTCGAGGCGCTCAGTCGTGGCGCCGACCGCGTGACGTTCGTGGAGAAGAACGCCGGCGCGTGCCGCGCGATCAACGCGAACCTCGACAAGCTCCGCCTGCACGCGACGGTGCTGTGCCAGGACGCCGCGCGCGCGGTCGCGCAGGAGCGCCGCACCTACGACCTGATCCTCTGCGACCCGCCGTACGACACCGATGCGACCAAACTGCCGTTCGCGCGGCTCCTGACCGAGGACGGCCTGCTCGTCTACGAGAGCTCCGGGCGGGCCGATCCGCCCGAGATCGAAGGTCTCTCGCAACGGACATCCCGCAAGTACGGGGCCGCGCGGCTTACTCTGTTCCAACGATGATCGACTCCCCATATCCGGCACCTGCGGCTGGGGGCCTGGACGCTGCGCATCGCAGCCGACTCGCCGCCCATCAAGGGGAACCGCCCTTGACGGGCGTCGATCCGTCCACGCTGCTTGGTGCATGCCCTCCCCGCAGGCACCAATATGGGGAGTCGACCATCGGATGATCACCGCCATCTACCCCGGAACGTACGACCCCGTGACCAACGGGCACGTCGACGTGATCGGCCGGGCGTCGCGCATCTTCGACCGCGTCGTCGTCGGCGTCGTCGGCAACCCGCACCACAAGACGCCGATGTTCGAGGTCGGTGAGCGGGTCGAGCTGCTCAAGTCGGCGCTCGGCGACCTGCAGAACGTCGAGGTCGACGTCTTCAGCGAGCTGGTCGTCGATTTCGCGCGGCGGTGGGACGCGAAGGCGATCGTCAAGGGCCTGCGCGTGCTCTCAGACTTCGAGTACGAGTTCCAGATGAACCAGTTGAACCGGACGCTCGCCCCGGAGATCGAGACCGTCTACGTGATGGCCAGCCCGCAAGTGAGCTTCGTCTCGAGCTCCGGGGTGAAGGAGATCGCGTCATTCGGCGGAAATGTCGAAGAGCTCGTGCCCCCAGCCGTGGCGCGCCGCCTGAAGGAGATGTTCCCGAACGGCCGCGGCGGCGCCCCCGTCTCCGACCAGGAGTAGACTGCACCCGGAAATGGACGTCCTCGTTCTCATCGACAAGCTCGACGACCTGGTTCACAACGCCAAGGCCGTCCCGCTGACCGACCAGGTTCGCATCGACCGCGAGGAGATCTACGACATCCTCGACCAGATGCGGGCGACGATCCCGGAGGAGATCAAGCAGGCCCGGTGGATCGTCAAGGAGCGCCAGGAGATGCTCGCCGAGGCCAAGCGCGAGCAGGACCGCCTGCTGCAGGAGGCACGCGAGCAGGCCGTTCGCGAGGCGTCGCAGACCGAGATCGTCAAGCTGGCCGAGCGCCAGGCGCAGGAGATCATCGACGAGGCCCGCCGCTCCGCGCGCGAGATGCGCCTCGAGATGGAGGACTGGGCCGACGGGATGCTCGCCACGCTCGAGACGAACCTCGACAAGTTCCTCGTCGCGGTACGCCGCGGCCGCGAGCGCCTGCACGAGCGCTCGCAGGAGTCGGTCGTCGCCGGCATCGGCCCGGTCGACCTCTCCGACAACGGTTCCAGCTACTAGTAGCGGAACCTATCGATGTATAGCGGTTAGAGCTATACATCGATAGACCTGTCCCTGTCGGACCGCCACGCTGTATAGCGGAACGCCTTATATTTCGGTAGTGGGCCGTACCGCGCACAACAATCCCTACGCGCCGGGAGCGGGCACGCCCCCGCCGGCGCTCACCGGCCGCCAGGCCGAGCTCGCTCAATTCGCGCTCCTCCTCGACCGTCTGGTGAACGGCCAGCCCGAGAAGAGCATCATCCTGACCGGCCAACGCGGCATCGGGAAGACCGTGCTGCTCGAGCGGTTCGCCGAGATCGCCAGCGAATCCGGTTGGTTCCACGACTACTACGAGGTCACCTCGGCGGCCAGCCTGCCCGCAGCGATGGCGCGGATGAGTCGCCGCGTCCTGCTCGGCATGAGCCTGAAGGAGCGGCTGAAGGAGCGCGCCACGCATGCGCTGCGGGTCCTCAAGGCGTTCACGCTCTCGATCGGGACGGCCACGGTGAACCTCGACGTCGATGCGGCTCTGGGCATGGCCGACTCGGGCGACCTCGCAGAAGATCTCCGCGACCTGCTGGTGGAGATCGGGGAGGTCGCGGCCGCAGGAGGCACCGGCGTCGTGTTCTTCCTCGACGAGGTGCAGTTCGTCGACAAGCACGAGTACGAGGCTCTGATCGTCGCGCTCCACCGCGTCGCACAGAAACGGCTGCCGGTGGCGATCGTCGCCGCCGGGCTTCCGCTACTCCCGCAGATCGGCGCGAAGGCCAAGCCGTACGCCGAGCGGATGTTCGACTACCGCGAGATCGGCCGGCTGCCCCGGAGTGCGGCGGATGCCGCGCTCGTCCTGCCCGCGCAGCCCCTCGGCATCTCCTACGCGCATGAGGCGCTCGAGCTGATCTACGAGCTCACCGAGGGCTACGCCTACTTCCTGCAGGAATACGGCCGCCGGGTCTGGCTCGTAGCGGACGAGGGCGAGGTCACGCGCGACCAGGTCGAGTTCGCCCATCCCGTCGTTCAGCAGTACCTGGACGAGGGGTTCTTCGACGTGCGAATGGGCGGGCTCTCGCGCGCGAAGCGGAAGTACCTCTCCGCACTCGCAGACCTGGGCGACGGGCCGCAGCGCGCCGCGAACGTCACCGCCCGCGCGGGCTACCGCACGGCCCAACAGGCCGCGCCGATCAGGGACGCCCTGATCAAGGAGGCTCTGGTCTACGTCCCGGAACGGGGCGAGCTCGACTTCACGGTCCCGCAATGCGCTGCGTACATGCGTCGCGTCCATCCGTTGACGGACTTCCGGTAGGCGCGTCCGCGCTACCCTCGTCGGAATGACGACGAGCTTCAGCCTGCGCCAGGTGAAGCTCCGTCCGGGCGAGCAGCACCGCGAAGAGGTCGAGCTCGAGCTCGCGCCTCTCCAGTACGGCGGCCAGCGGTACATCCCGGTTCCGGAGACGGTGCCCGCGGCGCTCGAGATCACGCGCGCCAACACCGGAACGGTGTTCTCGCTGGCGTTCACGGCCCGCCTGCATGGGCCCTGCTACCGCTGCCTCGGGGACGCCGTGCTCGAGCTGCCGATCCGCGCGCGGGAGTACCAGGACGAACGGCCCGACGACGAGGAGCTGACGACGGAGTACGTCGTCGGCAACCTGCTGGAACTGTCCGATTGGGCGCGCGACGCGATCGCGCTCGCGCTGCCCGAGAAGATCCTCTGCCGGCCCGACTGCGCCGGGCTCTGCCCGGTGTGCGGCAAGAACCTGAGCGACGAGCCGCATACGCACGAGGAAGAGCACGGCGACCCGCGCTGGGCCGCGCTCGAAGCGCTACGCGAACAAGACTAAGCGCGCCGGTCGAGGAGCAGCGTGTCGCGCCACGCGCCGTGCTTCTGGGCGATGCGCTCCCTGCGGCCGACCAGCTTGAACCCGCACGCTTCGTGCAGCGCGCGCGACGCGTCGTTGTCGGCGAACATCACCGCCTGAATCGTCCAGACGCCTGCCGTGTCCGCGCGGCGGCAGAGCTCCTCGAGGAGCGCGCGACCGATACCCCGGCCGCGCGCGGACGCTGCGACGTAGACCGAGTTCTCCAGCACGCCGCGGTAGCACGCGCGCTGCGAGACCGGCCCCAGCGACGCCCAGCCGACCACGTCCGGATCGCGCGCCACGATCCGGTGCGGATGCGACGGCGCCCACTCGTCCCACGACGGCACCGTGTCCTCGAACGTGCCGAGGTCGAGGCCTTCCTCGTAGATCCGGGCGACCGCCGGCCAGTCTTCCGGCCGCATCTCCTCGACGATCACAGCTCGATCGTACGCGCGACCGCGAGCCGTTCCAGGAAGCGCTGGTCGTGCGAGACGACGACGAGGCAGCCCTCGTAGGACGCGAGCGCGGCCTCCAGCTGCTCGATCGCCTCGAGATCGAGGTGGTTCGTCGGCTCGTCGAGCACCAGGCAGTTCACACCGCGCGCCGCGAACAGCGCGAGCGATGCGCGCGTGCGCTCGCCGGGCGACAGCGCGGCCGCTTGACGCAGCACGTCGTCGGCGCCGAGCGCGAACTTTGCGAGATGCGTGCGCGCCTCCGGCTCAGGCATCGCCGACGCCGCGACGAACTCCTCGAGCAGCGTGCCGCTGAAATCCGTGCGGGCCTGGTCGAGCCGGGCGAGCACCGCGCCCGCTCCCTGGTGGCGCGAGCCGGCCACGAGCGGCAGCTCGCCGAGCAGCGCGCGGATGAGCGTTGTCTTCCCGGAGCCGTTGCGACCGACGATCGCCACGCGGTCGCCGTACCCGAGCGTGAGCGAAAGCGGCCCGAGCGAGAACGAGCCGATGTCGGCGACCGCATCGCGCAGATCCACGATCGTCCCCGTCACGGGCGCGGACGGCAGCGACAGCCGCAGCTCCCACGGCGACCATGGCTTGTCGACCGCCTCGAGCGACGCGAGATGGTGCTTCGCCTGCGAGACCTTGCCGCGCAGCGCGTTCGTCGCCCGCCGCCCGGTCTGCTTCGTCCCGAGCGACCGCGCCTGCTCGCGCCGGTCGCGCAGCAGCGATGCGTAGCGGTCGTGCTCGTCGACGTAGTCGGCGTACTGCGCCTCGTGTTCCGCGTGTGCGCGGTCGCGCGCCTGCTCGTAGTCCGTCCATGTGCCGGCGTACTCGCGCATGCGGCGCGTCTCCGCTTCGAGCTCGACGACGCGCGTGACGACCCGGTCGAGGAACGCGCGATCGTGCGACACGAGGACAACGCCGGCCGGTGTGCGGGCGAGGTAGCGCTCGAGCCACGCGAGACCGGCGAAGTCGAGGTTGTTCGTCGGCTCGTCGAGCAGCAGGAAGTCGAATTCCTCCCGCATGACCTGATGAAGCGCGCTGCGCGTCGCCTCTCCGCCGGAGCGCGACGCGTCGACGTTCTCCTGGCGCAGATAGCCGACGGTGCCGTTGCGGAGCACGCGGCCGCCGTCGGGCTCCTCGAGGCCCGCAAGCACGCGCAGCAGCGTCGACTTGCCGATGCCGTTGGGGCCGACGATGCCGACCCGGTCGCCGGATGCGACGACCAGCGAGACGCCGGCGAGCACCTGCGTGGCGGCGTACGACTTCGAGATGTTCTGTGCCACCAGGGAACCGGGCACGGGGCGGACCTCCTTCGATCGAAAAGGGCGAGAGACGCGGTTTTCGGTCTAGAAGTCCGTCATAGGGCGGCCCCGAGAGGCCGCAGCAAGACTAGCGGCCGAGGAGCTGCAGGGCGGTCCGGCGCATCTCGGTGATCGCCGGCTCCCAGTGCGGGCCCTCCGGCGGACAGCCGTCCTCCACCCAGATCTCCATGACGCACGGGATGAGGTGTGTCACTGCGTAGGCGGCGAGCTTCGCATTGGGGCGCGGGACCGCAGGCGTCTCCCGGCGGAACCGCTCGTAGAGCAGGTCGTCGAACTCGAGCAGGATCTCCAGCCGGCGGAGCCGGACGGGCGGGTTCTCGACGGCGAGCCGGGCCTGCGTCGCATAGAGCACGGGGTCCTCGGCGACGCGCGCCGCAAAGCCGCGGATCTGGCGTTCCGACGTGCCGAGCACGTCGTTCGACCGCTCGACGTCGAGCCGCATCTCTCCGGTCAGCCCGAAGCAGACATCGGCCTTGGCCTCGAAGTAGCGGAAGAACGTGCGGGGTGAGACGTTGGCCGCCTCGGCGATCTCCTCGACCCGGACGTCGTCGAAGCCGCGCTCGGTGAACAGCTGCAGCCCGGCGTACATCAGATCGAGCCTGGTTTGCTGCTTCTTGCGCTCGCGGAGGCCTCCCATGAAATTGACACGCTACCGCACTTGCCACTTTGTGTAAAGTGTCATCGGATGACAAATTACTCCGCACTCCGGCGCCCCCTCTCCGACCGGCTGCCGATCGTCACCTACACCAACCGCTACTCGCCGACCGTCGAGACGCTCTGGATGAGCCCCCAGGCCGAGCGCCTCACCGGCTATTCGCTCGACGAATGGGTCGCACGGCCCGGGTTCTTCCAGACGATCCTCCACCCCGACGACCGGGCGCCTGTCGTCGAGGAGATGCGCGCCAGCCGCGCCGAGGGGCGCGCATTCAGCCGCGACTACCGTCTGCTGCGCCGCGACGGAGGCGTCATCTGGATTCACGACGAGTCCGTGCCGATCGCGGACGAGTCCGGTGACCCCGAGCTCATCCAGGGCTTCTTCGTCGACATCAGCGAGCGCAAGGAGCTCGAGCGGCAGCTGCTGCACGCGCAGAAGCTGGAGGCGGTCGGCCGCTTTGCTGCAGGCATCGCGCACGACTTCAACAACCTGCTGATGGCGATCTCGGGCCATGCGTCGCTTGCGCTGCGCGGGCTGCCGGAGGGCTCCACGGCCAAGCGGCACCTCACGGAGCTGCTGGCGACCGTCGAGTCGGCTTCGCGCCTCACCCGCCAGCTGCTCTTGTTCGGGCGCACCGAGAGCCTGGCGCCGGCGCTCGTCGACCTCCGGGGGATTGTCGAGGCGGCCCGGCCGATGCTGCGCCGCGTCGCAGGCGACTGGGTGCGCCTCGAGCTCGACCTTCAGGAGACGCCGACGATCCACGCCGACCCGGGACAGCTCGAGCAGGTGCTCGTGAACCTCGTTGCGAATGCCCGAGACGGTCACGCCGGCTCGATCACGATCCGCACCGGCGGCGACAACCAGGCCGTTCGGCTCACGGTGATCGACGACGGCGAGGGGATGGACGAGGCGACATGCGAGCGCGCGCTCGACCCCTTCTTCACCACGAAGGCGGGGGAAGGCGGTAGCGGCCTCGGCCTCTCGATCGTCGACGGGATCGTCCGCGGAGCCGGCGGCACGCTCGAGATCGAGTCCGCGCCGCTCCGCGGGACGACGGTCGCGATCCGGCTGCCTGCAGCGATTCTCGGCTAGACTCCCCGTCGCTCATGGCTGTCCCCAAGAGGAAAACATCGAAGGCGAGGCGCGATCAGCGCCGCGCGCAGCACTCGATCGAGGCGCCGCGCGTCAACTCCTGCCCGCAGTGCGGCCACCCGAAGCGGCCGCACCGCATCTGCCCGACTTGCGGCACCTACAAGGGTCGCGAGATCGTGCCCTTGGATCTCCAGGCGCCGTAGTTGGCCCGCGTCGCAGTCGACGCGCTGGGAGGAGACAAGGCACCGGGCGAGGTGATCCTCGGCGCGCGCGCGGCCGCCGACGACGGCATCGACGTCGTCCTCTATGGGCCCGCCGGGCTTGACACGCACGGACTGCCGCTGGTCGAGACGACGGAGGTCATCGACATGGCAGAGAAGCCCGCCGAGGCGGTGCGCGCGAAGCCCGACTCGAGCCTCGTCGCGGCCGTGCGCGGCGTCGCCGACGGCCACGCCGACGCGGTGATCTCCGCCGGGAACACCGGCGCGATGCTCGCCGCCGGGCTGCTGCACCTGCGGCGCCTGCCGGGCGTCATGCGGCCTGCGATCGCCGTCCCGATCCCGTCGCGGGAGCGCCCGTCCGTCCTGATCGACGCCGGCGCCAACGCGGACGCGCGCCCGGAGCACCTCGTCCAGTTCGCCTACATGGGCTCGATCTTCAGCGCCGAGCTGCTCGGCGTGCGCAACCCCGAGGTGCGGCTCCTCTCGATCGGCGAGGAGGACGAGAAAGGGAACGCCCTGACGCTCGAGGCGCACGCGCTGCTGCGCGAGGCCGACCATCTCAACTTCGCCGGCAACGCCGAGAGCCGCGACCTGCTGCGCGGGGCAGCCGACGTCCTCGTCACCGACGGGTTCACCGGCAACGTGGCGCTGAAGCTGCTCGAGGGGACGATCAAGGACCTGCTCGACGCGCTGCGCCAGGAGATCACCCGCACGGCCACGGGGAAGCTGGGCGGCCTGCTGATCCGGCCGGCTGCCCGCAGGCTCCGCACGCGGCTCGATCCCGACACGTACGGCGGTGCGTACCTGCTCGGTCTGCGGGGGCTCGCCGTCATCGCGCACGGCAACTCCGGCCGCGCCGCGATCGCCAACGCGATCCGCCTCGCCGCCCGCGGCGTGGACCATCGCGTGGTCGAGCGGCTCGCAGAGCGGCTCCCCGAGCGCGTCCGTGTATGATCGCCCGGTTTTCCGTACCCCCCAAAAAACCACTGGATGAGGTGACATGGCAGCGTCGCGTGAAGAGGTGTTCGAGCGGGTCAAGGAAGTCCTTACGGAGCAGCTCGGAGTCGAAGAGGATCAGATCACCGAGGAAGCGTCGTTTCAGGACGACCTCGACGCAGACTCGCTCGACCTCGTCGAGCTGATCATGGAGCTCGAGGACCAGTTCGGGATCAAGATCTCGGACGAGGACGCCCAGAAGATCACGACCGTCGGCCAGGCCGTCGACTACGTCTCATCGCACCAGTAACGCCGCTCGAAGCGACACTGACCGTGTCGCTGCCCTGCGGCAGCTGATCGAGGAGCTCGAGCCCGACCGGGTCGGGCTCGCGTTCGCGCACCCGTCGTCCACGCCGGACCGCCAGTCGTCCTACGAGCGGCTCGAGTTCCTGGGCGACAGCGTGCTCGGATTCTCGGTGGCGACGGTGCTCTTCGACGCGTATCCGGATCTGGACGAGGGCGCGCTCAGCCGGATCCGCGCGGACGTCGTCTCGAGGCGCAGCTGCGCGCGCGTCGGGCGCGTGCTCGGCCTCGACCGGATGCTCGCCGAGCGCGTCCCCGACGGAGAGACGCTCGCCGAGTCGACGAACGTCGTCGCCGCGGTGCTCGAAGCCGTGCTCGGCGTTCTGTTCCTCGACCTTGGCATCAACGCGATCCGCGGCGCGATCGCGGAAGCGTTCTCCGGCATCGCGGAGGAGTCGCACGCGTCCGGGCCGGACTCGAAGACGCAGTTGCAGGAGCTGCTCGCGCGCCGCGCGATCTCTGCGTCCTACACGCTGCTCGACACGCAGGGGCCGCCCCACGAGCGTGTTTTCCGCTGCGCCGTGGTGGTCGACGGCGAGGTTCTCGGCGTCGGCGAAGGGCGCTCGAAGAAGGACGCCGAGCAGATCGCCGCGACAGAAGCCCTGGAAAAACTGGGGTAGGAAGCGGCGTCCTGCCGGGGCGATAGCCTCCGGCCACTGTGCACCTGAAGGCGATCAAGCTGCGCGGGTTCAAGTCGTTCGTGGACCCGGTCGAGATCCGGCTCGAGCCGGGCGTCGCGGTCGTGGTTGGACCCAATGGATCCGGCAAGTCGAACGTCTCCGACTCGATCCTCTGGGCGACCGGCTCCATGAGCCCGGGCGAGCTGCGCGCCGAGAAGCCTGACGATGTGCTGTTCGCCGGTTCCGTCGGCCGCGCGCCCACCGACCACTGCGAGGTCGAGCTGCTGTTCGACAACGCGGACGGCGCGTGGCCCGACCTGCCCTACAGCGAGGTGGCCGTCACCCGCAAGCTCGCACGCGGCGGCGAGGGCCAGTACCTCGTCAACCGCGCCGGCGTGCGCCGGATCGACCTCGTCGAGCTGCTGTCGGACGTCGGCCTCGGCGGCGGGCTGCGCTCCGTCATCTCGCAGGGTCGCGTCGAGACGGTGCTCAACTCGAAGCCGTCCGAGCGCCGCGAGCTGATCGAGGAGGCCGCCGGCCTCGGCCGCTTCAAGCGCCGCCGTCACCGCGCCGAGCTGAAGCTCTCGCGCGTCCAGATCCAGGTCGAGCGCGCGCGCGACCTCGAGGACGAGGTCAAGAAGCGCCTGCGCCCGCTCGCCCTGCAGGCAACCGCCGCAGAGCGCGCCGAGAAGCTCGGCGTCGAGATCGCGAAGCTGCAGGCCGCGATCGCCACGCTCGATCTCGCGCGTCTCGCCGAGCGTCGCGCGGCCGCCGAGGAGCGCCGCTCCGCGACGTCGGGCGAGCGCGGCGTGCTCGACGAGAAGATTCGCGCGCTCGTCGCGGAACGCGAGGCGGCCGAGGAGGAGCTCACCGATTCCGCAGGTGCGCGCGAGCAGGCGACCGCCGCGCTGTACCGGCTGCGGTCGAGCGGCGAGCGCCTCGTCATGCGCCGCGAGTCCGCTGCTGCGCTCTCCGGCACGCTGCGCAGCGAGCTCGAGGCTGCGCGCGCATACGACCCGAACGCATCCGCCGAGCTCGAGTCGGCCGCGCGCACGGCAGCCGCCGCTGCGCAGGCTGCCGCCGCCGAGCGCGCGCGGCGCCACGTGGAGGCCGAGCAGCGCTGGGCGCACGTCGCGTCCGCCGAGCGTGCGGCACACGCGATCGTCGCCGCGGAGCTCGACGAGCTGCTCTCACGCC
>DASZBP010000143.1:0-5303 GCA_035943915.1 Gaiellaceae bacterium
GTTCAACCTGCAGCAGATGGGGCTGAAGTACAACGACGTTCCGACGCCGGGCACCGTCTACTACAACACGCTCGGCCAGAGAAACACGTCGTACAACGTCGCGCGTGCCGGTTGGTGTGCGGACTACTTCGATCCGTTCGACTACATCAACGTCAATCTCGACGGTCGCACGATCCAGGCGACGAACAACACCGACTACACGTATCTCCGGGCGCCGAAGCTCGAGCGGCAGATGGACGCCGCGGCCTCGTTGACCGGCAAGGCGCGTGCGAACGCATACGCGAAGCTCGACCTCACGGTCATGCGTGACTACGCGCCGTGGGTGCCGTACGAGGTGATCAACGACCGCTTCTACACGTCGAAGCGCGTCGGCAACTGGATCTACAGCACGTACTTCGGCTACCCCGACTTCGACGCACTGACCGTCGGGTAGACAGCGGACACGGCCCAGGAGGGACCCATGCGCGCATTCATCATCCGCCGTCTCTTCTGGGCCGTGTTCCTGTTCTTCACGGCAACACTCGTCACGTACCTGATCTTCTTCGTGATCCCGTCGAACCCCGCGAAGCTGATCGCGGGTCGCAATGCGGATGCGACCGACGTGGCGCGCGTCGCGCGCTTCTACCACCTGAACGTGCCGGTCTGGCAGCAGTACTGGATCTGGCTCTGGAACATCATCCGGCACGGGTCGCTCGGCAACTCGTACATCAGTCGTCAGCCGGTGCGGTTCCTGATCGGCCAGGACGCGCCTGTCACCGCGACGCTCGTCTTCGGTGGTGCCATCTTCTGGCTCACGCTGTCGATCCCCGTCGGAATCCTGTCGGCGCTCCGGCCGAGGTCGCTGATGGATCGCGCGTCGATGACGTTCGTACTCATCGGGATCTCCGCGCATCCGGTGTGGATCGGCCTCATCTTCTCGTACGTCTTCGGCTACCGGCTGCACATCACGCCGATCGCCGGCTATTGCAATTTCTTCCCCGGAGATGCAGCTGCGCAGTGCAGTGGTCCGCTGCAATGGGCGTACCACATGATTCTTCCGTGGATCACGTTCATGATCCTCTTCGCCGCGCTGTACGTGCGACTGGTGCGCGCAAACGTGATGGAGACGATGTCGGAGGACTACGTCCGCACGGCCCGCGCGAAGGGCGCCGGCGCGCAGCGCGTCATGATGCATCACGTGCTGCGCAACAGCATGCTGCCGATCGTCACGATCCTCGGCATGGACATCGGGCTCTCGCTCGGCGGCGCGATCTTCACCGAGTCGATCTTCGAGCTGCCCGGCCTCGGGCGGCAGCTGATCAACGCGTACACGGTCTTCGACTTGCCGATCATCGCGGGGGTGATCACGTTCGCAACGTTCGCCGTGATCGTCTTCAACTTCCTGGTCGACGTCGCATACGGCTTCGTCGACCCACGGGTTCGTGTCGGCTAGGTCATCGAAGTCGCGCCGCTCGGCACCGACGACTGGGAGGTCGCCTTCGACGCGATCTATACGTGCTAGCCGTCTCACAGACGCACGCCTGGCCTCGTTGTACCCTCGAGCGATGAAAAGCCGCGCCGTCGACACCCCGATCGGGACACTCGGTCTGACCGCATCCGAGCGCGGGCTGACGAGCGTGCGCTGGAGCGGCAAAGGACTGCCGGACGACAGCTCGCCGTTGCTCGACGACGCCGCTGCGCAACTCGGTGCGTACTTCGACGGCGAGCTGACCGAGTTCGACCTTCCGTTCGACCTCACCGGCACGGAGTTCCAGCAGCAGTGCTGGCTCGCGCTGGCGACGATTCCGTACGGCCGAACCGTGAGCTACGGCGAGCAGGCGCGCCGGCTGGGGCTCGGCCCGGACGCGGCTCGCGCGGTCGGCGCGGCGAACGGCCAGAACCCGATCCCCGTGATCCTCCCGTGTCACCGGGTCATCGGCGCGAACGGGTCGCTCACCGGCTTCGGCGGCGGGCTGCACCTCAAGCGCTTCCTGCTCGAGCACGAGGGCGCGCTCTTGCCGCTCGGCTAGTCGCGTTCCATGTACCTGGCGAGGAACGGGCACGCGGGGACGACTGACAGCCCCCGCTTCAGGGCGTCCTCGAGCAGCCCGGCGCAGAGCTGCGACCCAAGGCCCTGGCCTTCCTCTGCGCGATCCACCTCGACATGCGGCACGACGAGCCGGGGGCCGTCGAGGCGGTAGCTCGCGTGGCCGATCACGTCGCCGTCGCGCACCAGCTCGTACCGGCTCCGCTCCGGGTTGTCGCGCACCGTCACCACGCCGCGAGTCCTACCCGACCGGTAATCATTGAGTCGTGCTGACCGGAAGCTGCATGTGTGGAGGCGTCCGCTTCGAGCTGAGCGAGGCGCCTGAGTTCGCCGCGTACTGCCACTGCACGCGCTGTCAGAAGCGCACCGGCACCGCCGCTGCGATGTCGGCGCGCGCCGTGCCCGGCTCGCTGCGCGTCACGCAGGGCGAGGATCTGATCCGCTCGTGGGTGCCGCCGGAGCAGGGCTGGGCGAAGGACTTCTGCTCGGTCTGCGGCTCGGCTCTCTGGAGCCGTCACCGCGACGACCCGTCACTGGTCTCCGTGCGTATGGGCGCGTTCGACGAGGACCCGGGCGTGCGCGCGGAGTACCGCCAGTTCGTCGCCTACGCCGCGCCGTGGGAGCCGATCACCGACGATCTGCCGCAGTATCCCGAGTCGCGTTTTTAGCCCGCAACGTCAGCCAGACACCGACGCCGAACAGCGCAACCTCGACCACGGTGATCGCCAGCCGGTTGAGCAGCGCCGCGCTGAGGGCCGGGTCCTTGTCGACGACCGCGAGCAGCAGCCCGTACATCGCGCCCTCGCGGAAGCCGAGACCCGAGGGTGAGAACACCGCGAGCACTGCGACGATCGCGCCGACCGCAGACGTGCCGCCGAGGAAGGCGACCGTCGACACGCCGGGGTTCGCGTGCACCGACAGCAGCAGGAAGTACAGCGCGAAGCCGCCGATGATCCAGGTGACGCAGTAGAAGAGCAGCAGACCGAGCGTCAGCCCGAACGGCAGTGGCTCGACCTCGGCGCCGAACGGCTTGAGGATGCGGCGGCTGACCGGGCGGAAGATCCGCGGATGCATCACGATTGCGAGCAGCAAGCCGAAAGCGATCAGCAGCGGCAGCGGGGTGTTGACGCCGTGCACCCACGCGAGGCTGGCCACGAACACGATCACGCCGGAGATGGCCGAGAGCCCGGCCTCGACGAGGCTCGACGCGAGCACGGTCGGTGTGTCCGTGATCCCCGCGTTGCGGCGCAGCGCGACGGCGCGCGCGGCCGGCGTCCACACGCCGCCAGGCACGTACTTGGCGAGCATGCTGACCATCTCTGCCTGCAGCGCGACGCGATACGAGATCCTGATGTCCCACGCGGTGAGCATCCGTATCCAGCCGAGGATGAACACGAGGTAGTAGGCGGCGACGACGAGCAGCGACACTCCGAGCCAGTAGAGGTTCGCGTCCGCGATGCGCGAGCCCGCCTTCGACCATTCGTTGCGCACAGCCCACGCGCAGAACGCGATCACGACCGCGCCCAGGGTGAACTGCAGTGTTTTCGTGACGCGCGGGTGCGCGTTCAGATAGGCCGCGGCCTCGCTCACATGTCGAGTCTGCCTAACGAGAGCGCTGTAGGCGAGCAGCGTGCAGGCGTAGAGCCTGCATCGGGCAGGCGCTCACGGCGCGTTGCGCCTGCTTTTCGAGCGCGGGGGGAACCGCGCCTTCGATGATCGGGAAGCCCCAGTCGTCGAGCGTGATCCCCTCCGGGAAGAGCTCGGCGCAGAGGCCGTGACCGTCGCAGGCGATCGGGTCGAGGTGCAGCTCCTTCACAGCGGGAGCACCTGCTCGTCGCGCAGCCGGCACTCCCGGTGGCGGGTGTGGTGCGCGAAGTGGTCGGAGAAGACGGTCAGGGCCGACTCGACGAACCGCGCTGCGCCGTCTGGGTGCCGGCACGCACCCCGGCCCTTCACCATCGCGGTCCATCTGAGCAGAGGTGCGAAGTCCTGGCGCTCGAAGCCATCGGCGATCGCCTCGAGGCCGAAGACGCAGGGGCCGCACTGTCCTGCGCTCTCTCCCGAGAGGTACCGCACGACGCGTGCGCAGTCGGCGATGGGGCACACGCCCTCCGGGAACGCGACGATGGCGCCCGCGCCGAGCGTGTCGGGCGTGAGCCGGAACGATGCTGCGTCGCGAGCGGCGACCCAGCCGCCGAAGTAGCCGCCGACGAGAAAAGCCTGCGGCTGCGTGGTCGTGCCGCCGAGCTGCGCGACGACCTGCTCGAGCGTTCCGCCCAGCTCGATCTCGTGCACGCCGGGCCGCGCGACGGCGCCCTTGAGGGTGACGAGTGCCGTACCTGGCGCGTCGTGCGTTCCCGCCTCGCGGAACCAGGCGGCGCCGAAGCGCGCGATCAGCGCGATCTGCGCGAACGTCTCGACGTTCTGCATCAGCGTCGGCTCACCGCCGACGCCGCGCTCGAACGGGAACGGCGGCTTGAGCGTCGGCTTTCCCTTGCCGCCCGACAGCGTGTCGACGAGCGCAGTCTCCTCGCCCGCCACGAACCCACCGGGAACGCGCACGATCTCGATGCGACGGCGGCTTGCGGCGCGCTGAAGCTCGGGCGCATCGTGCGCAACGGCGACGATCGCGCGCTTCGCCCGCAATGCGGCCGCGGTCACCGCGATACCGTCGAGCACGAGCTCGGGAGCGACGCGGAGCAGGCCGCGGTCCTTTGAGCTCGCCGGCTCGCCCTCCGTGCCGTTTGCCACGACGACACGGCGGCCGTGCTGTGCGAGCACCGCCTCCATCTTTGTCGCAGTGGGAAATGCGGCGCCGCCTCGGCCGCGCAGGCCTGCATCCCGCACGAGGCCGACCAGATCGCGCGGGAGCTCGAGCGGCGGCAAGCCGTCTGCGAGCAGGCGGGGCAGCGTCGCCTGCGGGGAGCGCAGCGCGCTCATGCGGTCACCGTGCCGGACACGACGCGGGTCACGTTGTCGATCGAGAGCGAGAGATTGAGATCGAGCACCGCGCCGCTGCCGTCGCGAACCACCGCGCCGATGTCGGTTCCCTGGAGGGAGCTGACGGTGCCGCTGTACAGGGTGCCGGTGGTCTGGGGGACGAACGTCACGCCGCTCGCTGTCATTACTACGCCGCCGTCCTGCGGGACACCGCGGAGACGAATGCGCAGAGCTCCGTGCGGTGAGCCGTTGACATGCAGCGCGATGTCGATCAGCTCGTACCCCGAAGAGCTCTGAGACGTGGAGATCGTGCCCGCGACGGGCGCCGAGAACGAAG
>DASZBP010000144.1:0-1645 GCA_035943915.1 Gaiellaceae bacterium
GTGTTCGGCTACCAGGCGGGCGCGGGAGGGCTGCAGGACGGAACGATCGAGGTAACCGTGCCCGACGGCTGGAGCAGTCCTTTCGACGGGCGGTGGCCAGCCTGGCTATGTCATCTCGACGGCAGGCAGCGTCTCGGTGCACGGCCAGACGATCACCCTGCAGCACGTGTACCTCACGAGCGGCTCGATCCTCACAGTCGTTTTCGGCAGCCGCTCGGGAGGCGGGCCGGGCGCGCGTGCGCCGTCGCAACCGGGGCCGCTGCTGTGGCGCACGACTGAGGCGTCGACCGCAGCCGGCACGCTCACGCCGCTGCGCTAGCGCTCGCCGCCGGGCTTCCAGAGCGGCTCGGACTCTCCGGGGTTCGCCGCGCGCGCGAGGATGAACAGCAGGTCGCTCAGCCGGTTCAGATAGACGACCGTGAGCGGGTTCACGCCGGGCGCCTCGAGTGTCGTGCGCTCGGCGCGGCGGCAGACGGCGCGCGCGATGTGCAGCCGGCTCGCGGTTTCCGTCCCGCCGGGCAGCACGAAGCTCTTCAGGTCGGCGAGCCCCTCGTTGACCTCGTCGCACTCCGCTTCGAGGCGGTCGATGGCAGCCTGGTCGACGCGCAGCTTCCCGTCTCCCTCCGTATACGGCACCGAAAGGTCTGCGCCGAGGTCGAAGAGCTCATTCTGGATGCGCATGAGCCGCGGGTCCTGCGCCACGACCTGCGCCCAGCCGAGCAGCGAGTTCAGCTCGTCGACGTCGCCGAACGCCTGCACGCGCAGATCGAGCTTCGACACGCGCGAGCTGTCGCCGAGCGACGTCTCGCCTTTGTCCCCGCCGCGCGTGTAGATGCGCGTCAGGCGGACGGGCTCGTCAGGCTTGCGCGGCATGCCTGTTGAGGATCTCGCGGGCGATGACGAGGCGCTGGATCTCGCTCGTGCCCTCGTAGATCTCGGTGATCTTCGCGTCGCGGTAATAGCGCTCGACGGGGAACTCCTTCGTGTAGCCGTACCCGCCGAGCACCTGGATCGCCTCGGCCGTCTGGCGGCGCGCCATCTCCGACGCGAACAGCTTCGCCTTCGCACCGGCCTCGGTCACGCTCTGGCCCTGGTCCTTCAGCCACGCGGCGCGGTGGACGAGCAGCCGCGCTGCGTCGATCTCCATCGACATGTTCACGAGCTTGTGCTGGATCGCCTGGAACTCGGAGATGCGCCGGCCGAACGCCTCGCGCTCCTGCGCGTAGGCGAGCGCGACCTCGTATGCCGCCTGCGCGATGCCGACCGCCTGCGCCGCGATGCCGATGCGGCCGCCGTCGAGCGTCGCCATCGCAATGCGGAAGCCGTGATTCTCGTCGCCGATCAACCGATCGGCGGGCACGGACGTATCAACGTCGATGTCGTTCGTCACCGACGAGTTCAGCCCGAGCTTCTCCTCCGTGCGCGTGATCTCGATCTCGTCCGAGCCGAGGATGAACGCCGACACGCCCCGCGCGGTGCGCGTGCTCGCATCGGTGCGCGCAAAGAAGAGGATCGTGCCGCCGAACGCGGCGTTCGTGATCCATTGCTTCGACCCGCGCAGCTGCCAGCCGCCGTCGACGCGCTCGGCCGACGAGACCATCGAGCCCGCGTCGGAGCCGGAGCCCGGCTCGGTCAGCGCGAAGCA
>DASZBP010000145.1:0-6843 GCA_035943915.1 Gaiellaceae bacterium
GGGAATCTTGGCCGATTGCACGACGGTGTTGGAGACGGGCACGGACGACTGCGATTTGGCCTGCAGCGGGCCGCCGAGCTGGAACAGATACACCCCGATCCAGATCGCGATCCAGTTGAGCATGATCGTCGAGATCACCTCGTGCACGCCCCACTTCGCCTTGAGGAAGCCGGCGATGCCGCCCCACGCCGCTCCGGCGAGCGTTCCGGCGATCAAGCAGAGCACGAGGTGCACCGGGCCGTTGAGACCGAGGAACGATGTGCCGATCCAGACGGTGAAGATCGAGCCGACCCAGTACTGGCCCTGACCGCCGATGTTGAACATCCCCGCGCGGAACGGCAGCGCGACGGCCAGCGCCGTCAGGATGATCGCAGTCGTCGTCAAGAGGGTCTGCTGCAGGTTCTGCGCGGAGACCGACGCCGTGTCCCACCAGAACCACACGTGCGTGGTCGCGAACGGGATGCGGATCGAGTGCGACCCGAAGTGGAAGAAGAAGTTGACGCCGGTGCCGTTCCAGAACGCCTTGTAGACCTTCAGCGGGTTCTTGCCGATCGCGACGATCGCGATGCCGCTGATCACGAAGGCGAGGAGGACGGTGCCGATCGGCGCGAGGATGCCCGGCAAACCGCGGAAGCGCGACGCGAACTGCTGCTGCGGCGACGGGATCTCGCCCGCCGGCGGCGCGGCCTCGAACTCCTCCTCCTTCAACTCATCAGTCATACGGCGCTCACCTCCCGCGTGCCGCCCGTCATCGCGAGGCCGATCTCCTCCTCGGTGACGGTCGGCGGGAACTCCGCGACGATCTGGCCTTCGTAGATGACGAGGATGCGGTCGGAGAGCGACAGGATCTCCTCGAGCTCGAGCGACACGAGGAACACCGCGCGTCCCGCATCGCGCTGCTCGACAAGACGGCGGTGCACGAACTCGATCGCACCGACATCGAGACCGCGCGTCGGCTGCGCGGCGATCAGAACCTTCGGATCGGCGTCGATCTCGCGCGCCAGCACGACCTTCTGCTGGTTGCCGCCGGAGAGCGCAAACGCCGGCGTCTCAGGCGTGCCCCCGCGCACGTCGAATTCCTGGAGCAGCCGCTTGGCGTGGCGCGCGATCGTGCCGAGCTGCAGCAGGCCGCGGCGCGATTCCGGCTTCTTGCGGTAGCCGTGCAGCACGAGATTCTCGGCGAGCGTGAACGGCAGCACGAGCCCACGGCGGTGGCGATCTTCCGGAATGTGGCCGAGACCTGCGTCGATCATGTCGCGCGCGCTGTCGCCCGTCACGTCGCGGCCGTCGAGCGTGATGCGGCCGGACGCCGCGGAACGGAGTCCCGCGATCGCGTCGATCAGCTCGCTCTGGCCGTTCGCGTCGACGCCCGCGAGGCCGACGATCTCGCCGGCATGGACCTCGAACGTTGCGCCTCGCACCGCTTCGAGCTCGCGGTCGTCGAACACGTGCAGGTCTTCGACCTGCAGCAGCGGCGCTCCCGTCTGCGGCGGCTTCTTGTCCACGCGCAGGAGGACCTCGCGGCCGACCATCATCTTCGCGAGCCCGGGCTCCGTCGCACCCTCGGCGGAGATCGTGTCGACGACCTTGCCGCGGCGCAGCACGGTGATCCGGGCGGCGATCTCGAGCACCTCGTTCAGCTTGTGCGAGATGAAGATGATCGACTTCCCCTGCTCCTGCAGCGAGCGGATGATCTCGAAGAGCTCTTTCGCCTCCTGCGGCGTGAGCACGGCAGTCGGCTCGTCGAGGATCAGGATTTCGGCGCCGCGGTACAGCGCCTTCAAGATCTCCACGCGCTGCTGCTGGCCTACCGTGATGCGGTCGATACGCGCATCCGGGTCGACGGCGAGCCCGTAGCGGTCGGAAAGGTCGCGCACCCGCTTCCGCGCTGCTGCGTAGTCGAGCATGATGCCGGCCTTGCGGGGCTCGATCGCCAGAACGATGTTCTCGGCGACCGTCATGACCGGGATGAGCATGAAGTGCTGGTGCACCATGCCGATCCCGTGCTCGATCGACGCTTTGGTCGAGCCGACGCTGATCGGCTCGCCGTTCAGCAGGATCTGTCCTTCGTCGGGCGTGTAGAGCCCGTAGAGGATGTTCATCAGCGTCGACTTGCCGGCCCCGTTCTCGCCGAGGAGCGCGTGCACCTCGCCGTGCCGGAGGTCGAAGCTGACGTCGTCGTTCGCGAGAACGCCGGGGAAGCGCTTGGTGATGCCGCGCAGTTCGAGGAGGGGCGCCTCCGCCATTCGCGGCGATCCTACCCTCCCAATGTGCTGAACAGGGTGCGCGCGCGGATCGCCTGCTCCGCGGAGATGCGCGGGTCGAGCGTGCCGACACCGATCGCGCCGCTTCGGCGGCCGAAGACGATGTTCTCGCCGCCGTGGTAGATGCCCTCAACGGCATCGCGCACGATCTGCGCCGCGGGCACGAAGAGCAGCTCGAACTGATCGAGCTCGAGCCCGACGATGTTCTGCTCGTGGGCGCCGGCGATCGCGGCCTCGGCGCACAGGCCGTGTGGAGACAGCACGGCGACGGCGCCCCGCTGGACAACGGCGAGCGCGGCCTCCTTGCAGGCGGCCGGGACGTTCGCCGACCACGCATGCAGGATCTGGGCGCCCGGGGCGACCTCGTGGACGCCGCGCGCGAAGGCGTCGGCGAGCGCGGGCTGCTCGGGCCCCGCCCAGCCCACGCGCGGCTGCTGGATGCCCTCGTCGGATGCGACGACCCCCGCCACGACCCCGGCGACCTGTGCAGCCTGGTCGTCCGGCACGACGAGCCCGGCGACGTTCGGGAGCATCAGGTCGGGGCTCGGCGCGCCGATCAACGCGAAATGCGACGAGGGATGCTGCGCGGCGACCGACGCGATCTGGGCAGCCGAGGCCGCGGGGACGAGCACCAGCGCGTCGCCCGCGACCTGCTCGAGCGAGCCGTGCTCGTAGACGGCGCCGAACACCGGCGCGACGTCGACACCGCGCACGACACCGATGCGGAGGCCGGTAGGCGCCGGGGCAGCGCGGTGCGGCTTGGCGACCGTCGTCGTCACGACATGCGTCGTGCCGCAACCCGCGAGCACCGCGGCGAGAGCCAGGAGAAAGGAACGGGGCGGGCTTTTGGCCCGCCCCGTGAGAGCACCCATCGTGTTGCGGACTACTTGACCGCCGAGGGGATGCCCTTGACCTTGCCGGCCTTCAGCAGGGTGTACTGCTTGGCGACCGCCGAACGAATCGAGACGGGCACCTTGCTGCTCCACTTGCCGTAACCGACACCGTTCTGCTTCGCGCCGAAGATGGCGTTGATGCCGGTCTTCAGCTTGTTGACCTTCGCAGCGGTGATCGCCGAGTAGACGGCGACGTCGACCCGCTTGAGGGCGCTGGTCATGACCCACGAGCCGAGATAGCCCTGGTCGGCGTCGACGCCGACGCCGAAGACGCCTTTCTCGTGTGCGGCGTCGAGGACGCCGAGACCGCACTGACCTGCCACCTGGAACTCGACGACGGAGCCGTTGGCGATGTCGTTGAGCGCCTTCTCCTTGCACTTGTTCTGTGCAACGAAGTCCTGCGAGTAGCTGTTCAGCGTCTTGATGCCCGGATCCGCCTTCTTGGCGCCGTACTGGTACCCGGCGATGTAGCGGTCGACCGGCGGGATCTTGATGCCGCCAACCGAGCCCACGGCGGTGCGGTTATGAGCCTTGGCCCAGAGACCGGCGGCATACCCAACGAGGTAGCCGGCCTCCTGCTCCTTGAAGAGCAGGCCCTGGACGTTCTTCGGCTTGTGCTTCAAACCGGTGATGTCGACGTCGACGATCGCGAACTTGTTGCTCGGGAACGACGATGCAACTGCATCCATCGCATCCTGCATCAGGAACCCGACGCCGATGGTGATCCCGGCCCCGCCGCGCACGCACGACTGGAGGTTCGGGATGTAATCGGACGACGACTTCGACTGGATGACACGGCCCTTGACGCCCTTCTTCTCCGCCTTCAGGAGACCGACATACGCAAGGTGGTTGAACGACTTGTCGTTCAGACCACCGATGTCGGTCACCAGACAGGCAGTGAAGGTCGCCTTATGCGCCGCAGACGCCGAGCTGCTGCGCGCCACAGCGACGAACGCCGCGACGAGCGCCGCGACGAGCGCGACGGCAGCCAGCGTGATGAAACGCTTCCTCAACTGAACCCTCCTATTTCGACTCGGATCAAGCTCTATGGCGATCCTATTCCCCTACTAGGACGGGGGAAAGGGGGGCGAGTTAGGGGGTTGTGACGACGCGCTCGAGATCGTGCTCGGAAATCAAGACGCGGCGCGGCTTCGAGCCTTCATACGGCGAGATGATCCCGCGCCGCTCCAACATGTCGATCAGCCGGCCCGCGCGGGTGTAGCCGACGCGCAAACGGCGCTGCAGCAGAGAGACGCTGGCGGTTTGTGCGGTAACGACGATCTCGATCGCCTTGTCGAGCAGCGGATCCTCGTCCGGGTCGAACTCTCCGTTGTCGTCGTCGGAGTCGTCGACGAACACCTGCGGCGCCTCGAGGTAGCTCGTGTCGACCTCCTGCTCCCGCTGCGTGCGCGTCTGCTCGACGATCAGCGCGATCTCCTCCTCGGTGACGAACGCGCCCTGGACGCGCTGCAGCCGCGACGTGCCGAGCGGCTTGAAGAGCATGTCGCCCTGGCCGAGCAGCGCCTCGGCGCCGTTTGCGTCGAGGATCACGCGCGAGTCCGTCTGCGACGACACGGCAAATGCGATGCGCGACGGGACGTTCGCCTTGATCATGCCGGTGATCACGTCGACCGACGGGCGCTGCGTCGCGAGGACGAGATGGATGCCGACGGCGCGTGACTTCTGCGCAAGGCGGATGATGCAGTCCTCGACTTCCTGCGGGCTGACCATCATCAGGTCGGCGAGCTCGTCGATCACCACGAGCAGGAACGGCAGCTCCTCCTCCCCGCGCTTGCGGAACGCGCGGTTCGCCTCCGGCAGGTTGCGCGCACGGACCTGGCTGAGGCGCTCGTAGCGGCGCTCCATCTCCGTCACGACGTTGAGCAGGACGGCAGACGCTTCCTTCGGGCTCGACACGACCGGCGTCAGCAGGTGCGGGATCGACTCGTAGTGGTTGAGCTCGATGCGCTTCGGGTCGATCAGGATCAGGCGCGCCTCGTCCGGCGTGGCGCGCAGCAGGATCGACGTCAGGATCGTGTTGATGCAGCCGGACTTGCCCGAGCCGGTGGTGCCTGCGATCAGCAGGTGCGGCATGCGCGCGAGGTCGGCCCACACGTTCGCGCCGGAAATGTCCTTGCCGAGCCACACCGACAGCGGGCTGGAGCTCTGCGGCATCTCGCCGAAGATGTCGCCGAGCGTGACGAGGTTCGGGCTCAGATTCGGAACCTCGACGCCGACGGCCTGCTTGCCGGGGATCGGCGCAAGGATCCGGATCTCCGTCGTCGCGAGCGCGTAGCTCAGGTCGTCCTTCAGCTGCGCGACCTTGCCGACCTTCGTGCCCGGCGCGAGCTGCAGCTCGTAGCGCGTGACCCGCGGGCCGGCGATCTGGCCGATGACGGTCGCCTCGACGCCGAAGTGCGCGAGACAGGTGACGAGTGCCTCGGCAACGCGATTGGTGGCCTCGCTGTTCGGGCCGGCGCCGGGCTTCGACTTGTTCAGCACCGATGCGTCCGGAAGCTTGTAGTCGGCGTGGACCGACGGAGCGGCGTCGAACAGCGTCTCCTGCGTCGGCTCGTCTCCGTCGACGTCCTCGACGCTCGAGTCGAAGAGCAGCGGCGGCGGCGAGACCGACTCCGACACGAGGTCCGGGTAGTCGTGCGCGATGTCGACCGGCGGCGCGACTGCGACAGGGATCGCCTCGACGACCGGCTCGGGCTCGCGCATCCGGCGCTCCCGTTCACGCTCGCGGACACGCGTGTGCGCCGTCTTGACGACGCTGTGCCCACGCCGCGCCCAGGCGCCGAGGCTGGCGCCGGTGAGCAGCAGCACGCCGGCGACCGTCAGCAGGACGCCGAGAATCGTGGCGCCGGTCGTCCCCAGACCAAGCGCGACCAGGCCCTCGAGACCGCGGCCGACGATGCCGCCGTGGGCACGGCCGAGCGCCATCAAAAGGCCGACGACCGCGATCGGCAGCCCGAGGCGGAACGGGCCGACGTCGATCAGCGAGCTCCGGAAGACCATCAGCGCGCCGAGCGGGATCAGCACGAGCGGCGTCAGGTAGGCGGCCGCACCGATGCACCAGTGGACTCCGTGCGCGACCGGGCCGCCGTTGAAGCCGAGCCAGAGAACCGCGGCCAGGAAGACACCGAGCCCGGCAAGGCCGAGCCCGACGAGCTCCGGACGCAGGTGAACGGCGCGCGCCGGCTTCTTCCCGCGGCGCTTCTTCACGCGGGAGGGGGTCTTAGGGGACGTCTTGTGGGTGCGCTTGGTACGCGGCGCCATCCGGGCGTGCTTCGCCCTGGGCGGCTGCGCTCCTCCTAACGCGGTGTGTAGGACGCCGTGAGCATCCCGAAGTACGTGGGCGCCTCGTACGAGATCAGCTCCGGCTCGTAGCGGTCGCCGATCGCGCCGTAGAGCATCAGCAGCTGCCAGAAGCTGTCGGCCTTGGCGTCGACCGCCCACTTCGCATCCTTGGCGGCGAGATCCGAGAGCCGGTTCTCGCGGACGATCGCCTGGATCTCGTCGTCGTACGGCTTCGACTCCGGCGCGAACCCGTAGGGGCCGTCCTCCGCATGGCCGTGCCCATGGTCTGCGCTCGCGATAAACGCGACGCGGCGGTCGCCGGTTGCCCGTGCGAGCGCAGCGCCTGCACGGATGTGCTCGTCGTTCGACAGCCGCCGGTTCGG
>DASZBP010000146.1:0-13398 GCA_035943915.1 Gaiellaceae bacterium
GGCGTCGCCGGGCACACGCACTTGAGGCCCGGGATGTGCGCGAACGACGACTCGGGGTTCTGCGAGTGGAACGGGCCACCCGAGAAGCCGCCGCCCGACGGCAGCCGCAGCACGATCGGCACCGGCGTGCCGGCGCGCCAGCGCTGCTTCGCGGCGACGGTGACGAGGTGATCCCACGCGCACGAGACGAAGTCTGCGAACTGCATCTCCGCGACAGGGCGCAGGCCCATCATCGCGGCTCCGGTCGCGCCGCCCATGATCGCCGTCTCGGAGAGCGGCGTGTCGATGACGCGCCACGCACCGAACTCCTCCTGGAAGCCGAGGGTGACCTTGAACGCGCCGCCGTAGACACCGACGTCCTCGCCGAGCACGAACACCCGCTTGTCGCGGCGCATCTCCGTGCGGAGACCGTCACTGATTGCTTGGAGGTACGTCAGCTCAGGCATTACTTGTGGTGGGGCGTGTCGAGGTCTTCCGGCGTCGCGTACACGCCGTCGAGCAGCGTCGACGGATCGGGTTGCGGCGACTCGTCCGCGCGCTGCAGCGAGTCGTTCAGCAGCTTCTTGACCTGGCCTGCGATCTCGTCCTCGAGCTCGTCGGTCAGGTCGGCATGCTCGCGCAGCCACGTGCGGTAGCGCTCGATCGGGTCGCGCTCGGCCCAGCGCTCGAACAGCTCCTTCGGGACGTAGAACGCGTCGTCGTGCACCGCGTGACCCTCCATGCGGAGCGTCTGGCACTCGATCAGCGTCGGCCCGCCGCCTTCGCGCGCCTTCTCGATCGCGCGCTTCGCCTCGCGGTACACGGCGAGCACGTCGGTGCCGTCGACGACGACGCCGTCGAAGCCGTACGCCTGCGCGCGGTCGGCGAGATGCTCGACCGCATACTCGAGATGCGTCGGCGTGGAGTACGCCCACTGGTTGTTGTCGCAGATGAACACGACAGGCAGCTTGCGGACGCCCGCGAAGTTCATTCCTTCGTGCGCGTCGCCGCGCGCCATCGCGCCTTCGCCCGACCATGCGACCGCGACGCGTTTCTCCTCGCGAATGCGGAATGCGAGCGCTGCGCCAACCGCAACGGGAAGCATCGCGGGCAGGTGGCTGACCATCGCGATCAGGCCGAGACGCGAGTCGGCCATGTGGACGTTCCCGTCCTTGCCGTGCGTCGGCCCGTCGGCGCGGCCCATGTACTGCGCGAACACGCGCCACGGCTCGACGCCGCGCGTGATGTGCACGCCCATGTCGCGGTGCAGCGGCGTGCCGACGTCGTCCGGGCCGAACGCCGTCGCGACGCCGACCGACGAGGCTTCGTTGCCGCGGCCGGTGTAGAAGGAGCCGGGGATCTTCCCCTGGCGGTACAGGATGTGCCCGCGCTCTTCGACGCCGCGGGTGACCAGCATGTTGCGGTAGATCTGCAGCAGGTCCTCACGGTCGAGGCCCCACTCCTTTACCTCCTGAAGAGAGCCGCCGCTGGGCTCCGCTACGCGCGCTGTCGCCATGCCGCGCATCGTAACGGGAAGGTGGTCTACAGCTGCCGGGAGGCGGTGATCAGCCAGGCGCCCTTGCTGCGGACGAGCGTGTAGCTCTCGCGCAGCGTCCTGCCGTTCGCCTGGTAGGCGATCTGCAGCTTGGCGTGCGTCCCGGTCACGGTCACGCGGGAGAAGACGAGGTGAGACGTCTTCGGGTTCCGGGCCATGCCGGCGACGCATGGGCCATAGGCCGCCTCGATTTGCCTGCGGTAGGTCGGGGCGAGCTGCGCGCAGGCGTCCTTTGCGCTCGCCGGGTGGACGAAGCGCTGCACGGCGGCCTGCGGCGTGCGGGCACCGGCGAGCAGAAACACGGCGACGAGGAACGGCAGCATGCGGGGGATCGTTCACTACAGTGGCCACGTGGGCAAGGCCTCGGACTGGCTACGTGAAGAACGGAGAAACGTTCTCGGCCACTGGTCGGCGTTCTGCCTCGACTGTGGCGCCGCCCGCCGCTGGTTCGTGGAGACCGAAGCCGAGGTGCCCGAGACCTGCGGGTCGTGTGGCGGCCCGATGCTCCACCGCTGCCCCGCGTGCTCCGCGCCGTTCTCGTCGACGTTCGCCGTCGACTGCGAGGAATGCGGCGCTCAGCTCCGCGAGCCCGAGCTGCTCGGCATGCGCATCCGCAAGCCCGGCAAGTAGCCGGGCGGGCTAGCCGCGGATCGCCGAGAACCGGATCAGGGTGACGGTGTCGTCGCCGGTGACGTCCCGGTTGTAGAGCTGCCCGAGGAAGCGGATGAGCCCCTCGACGTCCCGGATCTCCGGGTTGTCGTGCTCGATCTCGTTCGGGGAGAGATCCTGCAGGGCCTTCACGTCGACCTTGTCGATCACCGCGTCGAAGACGTGCCGGCGCGGGCTGTAGCGAGGCCCGCAGAGGACGGAGACGATCATGCCCTTCTGGTACTTGCGGGACTTGTCCCCGAGCCGGATCGTCGCGGTCTTGCGGTTGCTCGTGAGCTGCTGCTCGACGATCGGCGAGTAGAAGTTGAGCGCGAACGAGGCCACCGGGCGCCCATCATAGGGTCTCGTCCGCGAGCCGGGCCGCGGCCTTGCGGGCCATGTCGCGCTCGCCGGTGTACGCCAGGAGCGAAGGCGCGTCCTCGAGCGGCAGCCACTGCACGTCGGCGACCTCGTGCCGGAACTCGGCCGGGATGTCCCCGAGGCGCCCCCCGGAGTAGCGGACGAGGAAGAACGAGACGACCTTGAAGACGCGCTCGCCGTCCCAGTTGAACCAGTACTTCACGTCGCCGAGCTTCCCGAGCGAGGTCCCGTGTGCGCCCGTCTCCTCGGCGACTTCGCGCAGCGCCGTCTCCTCCGCGCGCTCGCCGGGGTCGATGCGGCCCTTCGGCAGCGCCCACGTGCCTTCGCGCTTGCCCGCGGGCCGGATCGCAGCGATCATCCACCGGCCCTGGAGCCGCCGGACGAGCACTGCACCGGCCGAGAACTCGCGCTTCATGGGAATATCTTAGTCTTGCCGACTCAGATCGGTGTGGCTACACTTGCGTCATCGGCACTCTCATCGCTAGAGTGCCAATCGTTCGCACAAGCCTGTCACAAAGGTTGGAGGTTGTTCACCACATGGATCTGAAGCCGCTTGGCGATCGCCTGATCGTGGAGGTCCTCGACGAAGAGGAGACCACCGTCAGCGGGATCGTCCTGCCCGACACCGCCAAGGAGAAGCCGCAGCGCGGCCGTGTCCTGGCCGTGGGCCCGGGCGCGCGTAACCAGGACACCGGGGATCACATCCCGATGGACCTGGAGGAGGGCGACGAGATCGTCTTCAGCAAGTACGGCGGGACCGAGATCAAGCTCGGTGCCGACGAGGTTCTCATCCTCCGCGAGTCGGATGTACTCGCGAAGGTCGTCGGCGATCGCGCTGCGGTCGCGTAGGTAGGGAGGAAGAGACACATGGCTCACAAGGAGCTCAAGTTCAACGAGGATGCCCGGCGCGCGCTTCAGCGCGGCGTCGACACCCTCGCCGATGCGGTCAAGGTGACGCTCGGCCCGAAGGGGCGCTACGTCGTGCTCGACAAGAAGTTCGGCGCTCCGACGATCACCAACGACGGCGTCACGATCGCGCGCGAGATCGAGGTCGAGGACGTCTTCGAGAACCAGGGTGCGCAGCTCGTGCGCGAGGTCGCCACTGCGACGAACGACGTCGCCGGCGACGGCACGACGACCGCCACGGTCCTCGCTCAGGCCATCGTCCGCGAGGGTCTGAAGAACGTCTCGGCCGGCGCCAACCCGATGGGGCTGAAGCGCGGAATCGAGAAGGCCGTCGAGAAGGTCACGGAGAACCTGAAGTCGCAGTCGAAGGACGTCTCGGGTAAGGAAGACATTGCCCGCGTCGCAACCATCTCGTCGCGTGAGCGTGAGATCGGCGACGTGATCGCGGACGCGATCGAGAAGGTCGGCAAGGACGGCGTCGTGAACGTCGAGGAGGGCCAGACCTTCGGCCTCGAGCTCGAGTTCACGGAAGGCATGCAGTTCGACAAGGGCTACCTGTCGCCGTACATGATCACCGACTCCGAGCGCATGGAGGCGGTTCTCGAGGACCCGTACATCCTGATCGCCAACCAGAAGATCGGTGCGGTCAAGGATCTGCTGCCGGTGCTCGAGCAGGTCATCCAGGCCGGCAAGCCGCTGCTGATCGTGGCCGAGGACGTCGAGGGCGAGTCGCTCGCGACGATCGTGGTCAACAAGCTCCGCGGCACGTTCCAGGCCGTCGCCGTCAAGGCGCCGGGCTTCGGCGACCGCCGCAAGCGCATGCTCGAGGACATCGCGATCCTCTCGGGCGGCGAGGTCATCACCGAGGAGCTGGGTCTCAAGCTCGAGAACACGAAGCTCTCGCAGCTCGGCCGTGCACGCCGCGTCGTCATCGACAAGGACTCGACGACGATCGTCGACGGGAACGGCGACAGCGACGCGATCAAGGGCCGGATCAAGCAGCTGAAGGCGGAGGTCGAGAACACCGACTCCGACTTCGACCGCGAGAAGCTCCAGGAGCGCCTCGCCAAGCTGTCCGGCGGTGTCGCAGTGGTCAAGGTCGGCGCAGCCACCGAGACCGAGATGAAGGAGAAGAAGCACCGCGTCGAGGACGCACTGCAGGCCACCCGCGCCGCTCTCGAAGAGGGCATCGTGCCGGGCGGCGGCGTCGCGCTCCTGAACGCCGCGGACGCGATCCGCTCCGACATCGACGCGATGGAAGGCGACGAGAAGACGGGTGCGCAGATCATCCTGCGCGCGCTCGAGGAGCCGCTTCGCCAGCTCGCTGCGAACGCGGGCCTCGAAGGCTCGGTCGTCGTCAACCAGGTCCGCACCGGCAAGCCCGGCTACGGCCTGAACGTCGACACGAACGAGTCGGAGGACCTGGTCAAGGCCGGGATCATCGACCCGACCATGGTCACCCGCTCGGCGCTGCAGAACGCCGCGTCGATCGCGAAGAACATCCTCACCACCGAGGCGATCGTCGCCGAGGCGCCCGAGAAGGCCGGCGCCTCGATGGGCGGCGGCATGCCGGACATGGGCGGGATGATGTAACGAGCCCTCGGGCTCACTGCTTCACGCGAAGGGCGGCCTCCGGGCCGCCCTTCGTTCTTTAGAGTCGGCGCATGGACGTCGGCGTCATCACGTTGTTCGTCGCAGACGCGCAGGCGTCGAAGGCGTTCTACGCGCGCGTTCTCGACAGCGAGTCGGTCTGGGAGGACGACAACTCGGTCGTCTTCAAGCTCGACAACGGGATGATGATCAACCTGCTGCAGCGCGGCGAGCCGGTCGAGACACTGCTCGGCCCCGTGCCTGCCGCCGCGTCGGGCGCGTCGTTCCTGCTGACGGTGTGGGTCGACGACTGCGAGGCGACCGTCGCTGCGATGACCGAGCGCGGTGCGTCATTCGACCTCGGCCCGATCGATCGCCCGTGGGGCGTGCGTACAGCGGCGTTCCGGGACCCGGACGGGTTCGTCTGGGAAGTCGCGCAGCAGCTCGGCTAGAAGCCGTAACGCTCCTCTTTCCACGGGTCGGCGTTGTTGTTGTAGCCGTACCGCTCCCAGAAGCCGGGGCGATCCTCGGCGGTGAGCTCGATGCCGCGCAGCCACTTTGCGCTCTTCCAGAAGTACTTGCCGGGGATCACGAGGCGCAGCGGGTAGCCGTGCTCTGCGGAGAGCGGCTCGCCGTCGGCGTGCGTCGCCAGCAGCGCGTTGTCGTCCTCGACGTACGCGAGCGGGACGTTCGACGTGAACCCCGCTTCCGCGTGGGCGACGACGAAGCGCGCGCTCGGCTTCGGGTTCACGAGCTTGGCGATCTCGCGCCAGTGCACGCCCTCGAACGACGCGTCGAAGCGCGACCAGCGCGTGACGCAGTGGATGTCCTGGACGTTCGACCTGCGCGGCAGCTCGTTCAGCTGCTGCCACGACAGCTCCAGCTCGTTCTCCACCTCGCCGAAGACGCGCAGCGTCCAGGCCGAGAGCTCGCCGTAGCGCGCGACGTCGCCCGCGTGCAGCACCGGCCACTTCTCGGTCAGGTACTGGCCGGGCGGCAGCCGCGCCGGGTCATAGCCCAGCTCGACGACCTTCTTTTCCGCTTTCGACCGGAACACGCGATCTACTCTAGAACGGTGAGGCGTTCCTACGTCGGAGTCCGCGGGCCGGACACGATCGAGTTCCTGAACCGGATGCTGTCGAAGGACGTGTCGGAAGAAGGGTCGGTCGACGCGCTGCTGCTGACCCCGAAGGCGCGCGTGATCGCGCCCCTGCTCGTCTGGCGGCGCGGAGAGAACGACGTGCTGCTCCTGACCGAGCCCGAGCTCGGCGAGGTCGTGCGTTCGCACCTCATACGGATGCGCTTCGCGGCGAAATGCGAGATCGCCCTCGAGGAGCACACCTCGACGATCGTCTTCGATGCCGCCGACGGGATCCCGAACCGCGACTACGGGCGTGACGCCTTCGAGGTGCTCGACAGCGATGTGGAGCCGTCGGCGTCCGACGACGAGCTCGAGCGCCTTCGCATCGAGGCCGCGACGCCGCGCTTCGGCCGCGAGATCGACGACCGCGTCCTGCCGGCCGAGGCGGGCCTCGACGAGCGTGCGATCTCGTTCGACAAGGGCTGCTACCCCGGCCAGGAGCCGATCGCGCGCCAGCACTACCGCGGCAAGGTGAACCGCCGGCTGCGAGTGGTCGATGTCGAGGGTGCGCCGGCTCCGGAGACCCCCGTGGTGCACGCGGGGAAAGAGGTCGGCCGCGTCACCAGCGCGGTTCCGGGCCTTGCCCTGGCCTACGTCCGCGTGGAGGTGCCGCAGGACGCGGCGCTCGAGATCGGCGGCAGCGCGGCCCGGCTACACTGATTTTCCCTGCGCGCCCGTAGCTCAGGGGATAGAGCACCAGCTTGCGGAGCTGGGGGTCGCACGTTCGAATCGTGCCGGGCGCATCTCGTGCTGCGGATTGCGGCTCCTCTCGCGTTGCTCGTGGTGCTCGCCGCGTTCGTTGCCCCGGCGTCGCGCGGCGATCGCGGCAGCGGCTCCTTCAGCTCGAGCGACCCGCTGTTGAATGCGATCTGGTCGGACTCCGTGCGCACCGCGCAGGACATGATCGCGCCCGGCCCGCTGCAGACCGACTGGGCGGGACGCCCGTGCGCGATCGACCTGCCGACCGTGTTGATCGACGGGCTCGTGCGCGACCGCTGCCCGTACATCGGCGACGAGTCGGTGATCGATCGCACGCTCGACGCGTCGACGCCGAACTGGCCGCTGCAGAAGGCGATGCTCCAGTGGTTCGCCGGCGCGCAGCACGACGACGGCGCGATTCCGTCGTCGCCGATCTACGGCGGCGACATCGTGCTCGTCGACTACAACGCGTACTGGGTCCAGGCGCTCTACAGCTACGTCCTCTACTCCGGCGACGTCGCGTTCGCGAAGCAGGTGTGGCCGAACCTCGTGCGGCTGCTCGACGTCTTCTATCCCGCGCACACGAAGAACGGCCTCCTCGTCAACACCCTCGGCTCCGCCGACTACGCCTTCATCCGCCGCAAGGGAAACGTCGTCGCGTACTACAACGCGCAGTACGTCTACGCGCTCAAGCTCGCGTCGACGATCGCGCTGTGGACGGGCAACGACGATGCGTCGTCGCGGTGGAGCGCGCGCGCGAAGACGCTCGGCGCGGCGGCAGACGCTGCGTTCTGGGACGGCAGCGCGTTCACCGACACCACGCAGGACCGCTCGACGCATCCACAGGACGGCAACGCGTTCGCCGTGCTCTCCGGTGTCGCGACGCGTGACCAAGCCGTCTCGGCGATGAACTGGCTCGCCGGGCACGATTGGCGCAGCTACGGAAACTCGATCGCCGACACGAACACGTGGGACGACCCGGACTGGGGCATCCTCGCGGAGGATCGCGTGTATCCGTTCATCTCGTACTTCGAGGTGCAGGCGCGGTTCGAACTCGGTCTCGACGACACCGCCTACGACCTGCTCCGGCGCGAGTGGGGGTACATGACGCAGAACGGCCCCGGGACGATGTGGGAAACGATCGGGCCCTACGGCGGGCCGCCGTCCGACATCCACCCCTCCTTCGACGCGGGCTGGTCGAGCGGCGGCGCGCCGGCTCTCACGGAATACGCGCTCGGCGTCGCCCCGGCGTCGCCGGGCTTTGCGACCTTCACCGTGCATGTGCACCCGAACGGCGATCTCGGCTGGGCCCAGGGCGACGTCCCGACCCCGCACGGGCTGATTCACGTGCGATGGGCGCGCCTGCACGGGCGCATCTTCGTGCGCGTGAGCGCCCCGGCGGGCACCAAGCTCGTGGGCTAGCGGTTTCCGTTCGGTTTGCCGCGGAGAAAACGCGGCGGTGACCGACGTCCCCGACCGGCTGACGCTCAAGCGGCACCGCGACCTCGAAGGCATCTCGAGCGCCGCGATCTGGATGCGCCGCGCCATCCTCGGCCTGATCGCCGTGCTGTGCCTCGCGGGCCTCGCGAACGTCTTCGGCCAGCGGCCGGAGAGCGCGAGCGCCGACGTCCCTGCGGCGAAGATCAGCCTCTACGCGCCGTCCGCGATACGCGGCGGCGACTTCATGGAGGCGCGCTTCCACATCACCGCGAAGCGCGACATCAAGAAGGCGACGCTGAAGCTTGACCCGGGCTGGGCCGAGGGGCTGAGCGTCAACGAGATCGAACCGTCACCGCTCGGCCAGGCGAGCGACAACGGCCGTCTTTCCCTGACGCTGGGCCACATCCCGGCAGGGCAGTCGTTCATCCTCTTCATGCAGTTCCAGGTGAACCCGACGAACCTCGCGTGGCGCCGGCCGCAGAACGTCGAGCTCGACGACGGCGACCAGGTGCTCGCGATCATCCATCACTCCCTGACGGTGTATCCCTGATGGATCTCGTCCTTCGCGCAGTCGCGGTCTTCTTCTTCCTGCTGATCCTGACGCGCGTGATCGGCAAGCGCGAGCTCAGCTCGCTGCAGCCGTTCGACCTGATCCTGCTGATCATCCTCGGCGACGCCGTCCAGCAAGGGCTCACGCAGGACGATTACTCCCTCACCGGGGGGCTGCTGGTCGTCGGCACGATTGCCGTCCTCCAGGTCTGCGTGTCGTATCTCACCTACCGCTTCAGGGGCCTGCGGCCGATCATCGAGGGCGAGCCGATCATCATCCTCGAGGACGGCAAGCCGATCGAAAAGAACATGAAGCGGGAGCGCCTCACCGTCGACGAGATCGCCGAAGCCGCCCGCAAGGAGTCGATCGGGCACCTCGACGAGATCCGCTTCGCGATCCTCGAGACGGACGGCCAGATCAGCTTCATCAAGAAGCAGTCGTAGTCTTCCCCTCGTGCCGCTGTACCTGACGGAAGCCGAGGTCGGCGAGTTGCTGACGCCTGCGGAGGCCTACGCAGCCGTCGAGGCGACCTTCGCGCGCCTCGCCGCGGGCGAGATCGAGAACGCGCCGCGCGCCCGGCTCGACATCCCGGACGGCGTGTTCGCCGTCATGCCGTGCGTCGACCGCGCGCTCGGCTACGCGGGGCTCAAGACGTACGCGTGGACGCCGGACGGCACACCGTTCCTCGTCGTGCTCATGTCGCTGGACGAGCCGAAGGTCGAGGCGATCGTCGAGGCGGACATGCTCGGACAGCGGAGAACCGCGGCTGCATCGGCCGTCGCCGCGAAGCACCTTGCCCGTCCTGGTGCGACATCGCTCGGCGTTCTCGGCTGCGGCCGGCAGGCGGCGTCGCACGTCGAGGCAATGCGGGAGATGTTCCCCGAGGTCGTCGTCTACGCGCGCAACGCGAAGCGCCTTGCGAAGTTCTGCGCGGATCACAAGTGCACCGCCGCCGAGTCGCACAGCGAAGCCGCGGCGTGCGACGTCGTCGTCACCGCCACGTCGTCAACCGATCCCGTCGTTCGCGGCGAATGGCTGCGGCCCGGGGCGCTCGTCGTCGGAGTCGGCGCGAACGAGCCCGATGCGCGCGAGCTCGACAACGTGGTGCTCGAGCGCGCGTCCTTCGTGTGCACCGACTCGCGCGCGCAGGCGCGGCTCGAAGCCGGCGACCTGATCGAGTCGGTGGAGCGCGGCGTGCTCGACTGGCTGGAGGTGCACGAGCTGCAGGACGTCGTCATGGGCACGCTCCCCGGGCGTTCCGAGGACGACGACATCGTGCTCTTCAAGTCGAACGGCATCCCCGCGTGGGACATCGCGGCGGCCGCGCGCGTCGTTGAGCTCGCCAGGGCGCGCTAGTGCCGACCTGGACGGCGGAGATCGCGGTCGACGAGGCGCTCGCGCGCACGCTCGTCGCACCGTTCGGCTTCGAGCATGTTCGCCTGCTTTCGCGCGGCTGGGACCGCACCGCATGGCTTGTCGAGGAGCAGTGGGTGTTCGGCTTCCCGCGACGCGCGGTCGTCGTGCCCGGGCTCGAGCGCGAGCTCGCCTGGCTGCCGCGGGTCGCGCCGCAGCTGCCCACGCCGATCCCGAACCCCGAGTTCGTCGGGGAGCCGAGCGACGCGTTCCCGTGGCCGTTCTTCGGCAGCGCGTACATCGCCGGTGAGGAGGCGGCGCTGACCGAGCTCGACGACGAGCAGCGAACGGCGGCCGGCGTGGAGCTCGCATGCTTCCTGCGCGTGCTGCATGCGATCGACGGGACCGGGCTGCCACTCGACGGCAACAACCGTGCCGACATGGGCTATCGCGTTCCGTACACGCGCGACCTGTTCGTGCAGCTCGGGCGCGAAGTGCCGCGCGCACTCGACGAGGCCGAGTCGCTGCCGTCACCGCCCGAGCCGTCGACGATCGCGCACGGCGACCTGCACGACCGTCAGGTGCTCGTGCACGAAGGGCGCCTGAGCGGCGTCATCGACTGGGTCGACATCTGCCGCGGCGACCCCTCGATCGACCTGATCATGCTGTGGTCGTTCGTCCCGGCAAGCGGGCGTGAAGCGTTCCTCGACGCGTACGGCGGAGCGGACGACGCGATGCTGCTGCGGTCGCGCGTGCTCGCGCTGATGATGGGAGCCGTGCTCGCGCTCTACGCGCGCGACCAGGCGCAGACTCAGCTCGAGTCGGCGTCGCTCGCGATGATCGAGCGGTCGCTCAGCGACTAGCGCGAGCGCTGCTGATCATGTCTTCGCCGATCGCGTGCACGACCTCGGGCCGGTCGAGCAGCCGGTCGATCTGCTCGCGCGAGCAGCGGTTCGTCACATAGGGATCGGCCAGGATCTCGGTCAGCGAGCGGCCGCGATGGTGCTCGCGCACGACGAACTCGGCGACGGCGCCCTCCGCACGCGAGCGCGTGAAGAGAAAGCCGAACATGCCACGGAGAGAGTCGCTCAGGCCCACCGGCAGCGATTCTATGTCGGCCAGCGCAGGTTCGCGTCGGGGATGGGGTCCCCGTGCGGGTCGTGCGTCGGGTAGCCGAGCGCGCGATCGATCCGCGCCTCGAGCTCCTCCGAGATGACGTGCTCCAGCCGGTCGGCCTCGTCGTGGACGTCGTCGACGTGCAGGCCGAGCGTCTCGGCGAGGTACAGCTCGATCAGCCGGTGATGGCGGATGACCTCGACCGCGACGCGCTCGCCCGACTCGGTGAGCTGCGCTCCTCGATACGGCTCGTGCTCGAGCAGCTCGAGCGCGGCGAGCTTCTTCACCATCGCCGACGCCGACGCCGGCGACACCGCCTGGTCCTTCGCGAGCGCGCCGATCGTCACGTGCCCCTCTTCCGACTGCAGCTTGTAGATGCTCTTGAGGTAGTCCTGGATCGAGTCGCTCAGGTTCACGCCGGCACCGCTGACGTCAGCGCTTCGATCGCCGCAAGCCCGTCGTCGCCGACGTCGATGCTGAACTCGTTGACGTAGAGCTCGATGTGCTGGCGGCACACCTCGGGCGACATCTCCTGCGAGTGCGCCGCGACGTACCCCGCGCTCGCATCCGGATGGGCGAAGGCGTACTCGACCGATGCGCGAATCGCGGCCTCAGCCTTGTCGCGCAGGTGGAGGTCGTCGCGTGCGCAGATCGTCGCGAGCGGGACCGGCAGCGACGTCTTCGCTTCCCATAGCTCGCCCATGTCGGCGACGCGCACGAGCCCGTGGTCGGCGTAGGTGAAGCGGCTCTCGTGGATGATCAGCCCTGCGTCGAGCTCGCCACGCGCGACCGCGTCGAGAATCAGGTCGAAGCGCAGCTCGACTGCTTCCGCCGGCTCGCCCCCGAGCAGCCGCAGCAGGAGGAACGCGGTCGTCTGCCGCCCCGGGATCGCCAGGCGCCCGGCGACCGCGTCGCCGAGCGAGATCGGCTCTCGCGCGACGACCAGCGGCCCGACGCCGTGACCGAGCGCCGCGCCGCTCCGGAGCATCGAGTAGCGCGGCGACGACGGCATAGCGCCGACCGACAGCTTTGTCAGGTCGAACCGTCCTACGGCGGCCGCACCATTCAGCTCCTCGATGTCGAGCAGCACCGGCCGCACGCGGAACGGCGCTTCGACGAGGCCATGCACGAGCGCATGGAACGCGAAGGTGTCGTTCGGGCACGGCGAGAAGCCAAAAGTCAGCTCACGCACACCCCGAAGGGTAACGTCCGGCCGAATGACGCCTGCCGAGCGCTACATCCTGCTGGGGCTCCGCCTGAACCGTCACGTCGACGGCGTCGTGGACTCGTACTACGGGCCTGCAGAGCTCAAGACCGAGGCGGAGAGCGGCGATCCCGTGCCGCCGGAGCAGCTCGCGGCCGACGGCGCGGCACTCGTCGCAGACCTCGAGGACGGCTGGCTGCGCGACTGCGCGCAGGGGCTCGAGACGTACGCGCGCGTCATCGCGGGCGAGCCGATCTCGTACTCCGACGAGGTCGAGCGCTGCTACGGCGTGCGTCCGGAGCGGCTGTCGAAGAGCGTCTACGAAGAGGCGCATGCAAAACTCGAAGAGCTCCTTCCGGGCGAGGGCTCGCTCGCCGAGCGCCGTGACGTGTGGCGTGAGCAGAACCGCGTCGACCCGCAGAAGCTGATACCGATCCTCCACGACCTCTTCGCCGAGGCGCGCCGCAGGACCGGGGAGCTGTTCGGCCTCGTCGACGGCGAGGATATGACGCTCGAAGAGGTGCACGACGAGCCGTGGTGGGCGTTCAACTACTACCAGGGCAATCGCCGCAGTCACGTCGTGATGAACGTCGACGTGCCGACGACGTACGACGACCTGTTCGAGCTTTGCTGTCACGAGGGGTATCCCGGCCATCACACCGAGCGCTCGACGAAGGAAGTCGTGCTCGTCGAGCAGGGTGGGCAGCTCGAGGAGACGATCAACATGGTCCCGACGCCGCAGTCGGTGCTCGCCGAAGGGATCGCCGAGACGGCGATGGAGGTGCTCGGCGAGGATGCGCGCGAAGCCGCCCGCGCGATCATGCGCAAGCACGGCG
>DASZBP010000147.1:0-4545 GCA_035943915.1 Gaiellaceae bacterium
CGGGCCGTTCTGCACCGAGCCGCCTTCGAGCTTGAAGCTCTTGTACGAGTAGACACCGGCCTGCAGTGTCGTGCCGCCGGTGACGTCGACACACGGATCCGTGACGAACGGGCCCGAGAAGCTCGTGGTGCCCGACTTCCAGCAGCTCGCGACGAGGATCAGCTCGTTGCAGCCGCTGCACTGCGTGCTCTTCGCCGGGTCGTAGCCGCCCGGGTTCCAGCCCGTGCAGTTGCCGGTGCCCGACGTGCCGCCGCAGATCGAGCTGCCGCCCGCGATCACGACCGAGCCCGTGAAATACAGGACGCCGCCGCCGGTGTAGGTCACGGCCATGCCGCCGCCGAGGCTGACGTTCCCGTCGAGGACGAACGTCCCCTTGATGAGCAGCGTGCCCTTCGTGAAGGAGCCCGCGGCGTTCCACTTCAGCTCATTCGAGCCGATCTTGCAGTCGTACGAGGTATTGGTCGGGAAGGGGTTCACGGTGCCGGCGCTGGCGTTGAGCGTGGTCCCGGTGTTGGCGATGTCGGTGTCGATCAGGCCCGCCGGGCATCCGCTCTGCGTCGACCAGCTGCTCTTCTCGGTGGCGTAGACAGAGGTGAGGTTGTCTGCCGGGAACGGCAGCGACGCAGGGGCGGTGCCGACCGTCGCGCTGGCGGCCCAGATCGTCGGCCCCGCGCCGGTGCACGGCCAATTCTTGCCGCTCTTCATCTGCGTGCACGTGCCGCCCACGACGAGCTTCGCGATCTTCGACGTGCTCGTGCCGATCACGTTGCCGCCGGAATCCTGTGCGTTGAGATAACCACCCACCTCGAGATCCGACCCGGTGAACGTCCCCGATCCGCTGAAGCAAAGGTTGCCAGGCGTATACATAGGCACGTTGACGTGGCTACCGCCGAGGACCGTCGTGCAGACGCCGTTGCTGTCCTTCACGTAGATGTAGCTCCACATCGTGTCGTCGTACGTCGTGTTGGACGTCGTCGTCACGGTGATCTGCGTGGAGACCGTCCGGCTGACGCCGTTCGCGGTGCCCGTCGACGTCAGCGTCCACGTGTTCCCGTTCGGGGATCCGGAGTACGTGAACGTCCCGGTCGCCTCGACGCCGGACGCCGCCGGCACGCAGCCCGTCGTGCAGCTGCTGTGGACGGCCGTGTACAGCACGCCCTCGGCGTCGGCGAGGCCCTCCTGGGCCAGCGCGAACGCCTGCTTCGCGTTGCTCGAAGTCAGTGCGCTGCGATGGTTGAGCGCGCTTCCCGTCAGCAGCGCGGCGGTGATCGCCGAGAGCACGATCATCGCGAGCAGGACGATGGGCAGCGCCTGACCCGTCTGGTCGTGGGCACGCGGAAGCGACATCTCAGGATGGTGGTCGGTCATCGGGAGCATCGGGTTGATCGCTCGAACGAGCGACCGCGCTACCCGCCGGAGACGCTCGTCGTGGTGGCCGGCGGCGCGGCGGAAGTCGTGGTCGCCGCGCTCGGGGCAGGGGTCGCAGCCGGAGGCGGTGTCGCCGGCTTCGGGAGCATCGTCATGCGGACGAGGTTCAGCAGGTAGCTCGTGCTCGCGGTCGTGTTCACGAGCTTGATCGGACGGCCGAGCTGGATCTTCAGCGTCTGCTGGCCGGCGCCGAAGGAGCCGCCGATCAGCGAGATCCAGATCGCCTTGCGGCCGACGGCGACGAGCTTGAAGACGGGGTTCGCCGCCGGGAACGTGCTGCCGACAGCGACGAGCCGGCGCGTCCCGTTCAGCTTCATGACTGCGCCCAGCACCATCGGCCCCGTCGGAGCGGCCTTTGTCGTGGTCGTGGACTGCGCGAACGTGACGGTCGGCGCCGGGGGTGGGGTCGCCCTGGTGGTGGTCCCTGCGCCGGCCGCCTTGGCGGCTGCGCTCGAGGCCTGCGAAGCGGGCGTGGTCGACGTGGAGCCGGAGCCGCCGGCAGTCCGCACGAGCGCGTGGAACGGGTCCTTCGCGGCGAAGTGCGAGAACGAATGCAGCTGGCCGGTCTGCGCCGTGGCGACGACGGCGACGCCCGCGAAGCTCGTGGCGGCCGCAGGGGTGGCGGCAGGCGCGGCAACGGTGGCGGGAGGCGGCGACGCCTTCTTGCCGCCCAGCATCCCCGGGACCTCGATCGCGAGCACGAGCAGCAGCACGGCGCCCAACACGCCGAGCATGATCTTGGCGCGGCGATCGCGCTGTTGCTGCGGGGTCAGCTTCTTCGCGGCGGCCATCAACTACCTCCTGTCGCGCCCAGCGCCTGCTGCGAGCTCGACGTCGTCGTCGTCGTTGTGCCGGTCGTCGTCGCGCTCGGAGCCGGCGCCGGCGTGCCGTAGGTGAAGGCGTTCACCGTCAGCGTCGCCTGGATGACGTCCGACGGCGACGTGCTCGCGCTGCTGCTCGAGCTGCTGCCGGTCGAGAGCTGGACCTGGTCGACGTCGAACAGGCGCCCCGCAACCGAGAAGCGCTCCCCGCTCGACTTCACCTGCGCCCGCAGGGCTGCGAGGAAGGCGGTGACGCTGCTCCATTTGCCCTGCACGACCACCGACACGGGCACGGCGGTCGACCCGTCTGCCAGCGCCACCGGCGTCTGGAACTGCATACCGGAGAGCGTGACGCCGCTGCGCTGCGCGAGCTGTGCGAGCGTCAGCACGATGCCCGCCTGATCGGTGTCGTCGGGCAGAGCGCGGGAGAGCTGGAAGAGCTCGGCGGCGCGGAGGTCCGGCTTGTGCGAGGCGGCGCTGTGCAACCCCGCGAGCTCAGCCTGCTGCGACGCGATCTGGTCGTCGAGTGACGTGATCTTCGACTGCTGCGGGCTGACGACGAGCAGGAAGCCGGCGATCCCGACGACGAGCGCGAGAGCACCGAACCCGGCCAGGACGACCTGCATGCGAGTGATCTGCTTCACGTTCATTGCGGGGGCACCACGGTGGCGGTGATCGTGAACTGGACGATGGAGTTGCTCCCCTTCGTCAGCGCGGCTGTCACGGCGTTCGTCAGCGTCACGTCCGCCAGCCCCGGGACGAGCGACAGCCGTGCGAGGACGCCCGCGACGATCTCGTTCGACTTCGCGTAGCCCTGCAACGTGAAGCTGTTCGTCGCCGGTGCGGCCGTCGACGTGCTCCCGGACGGAGTCGGGTTGGCCGCGGTCAGTGTCGTGAGCCACGTGCCGGCTGGGAGCGCGCGGGAGACCGCGTTGAACGTGACATCCCACGGGAAGCGTTTGGACAGCGCGTCGCCGAGCTCCGTCTCGCGGGCCTGCCGCGCGGAGGACACGCCGGCCGACTCCGACACGAGTGCCGGCGACGGGCCGAGGGACGCGATCTGCGACTGGACGACGCCGAGCGACACCTGCCGGTCGACGACCTTCGAGTGCTCGACCGAGTAGCCGAGATAGACGAGCGCGCCGGCGAGCACCGGGACGGTCGCGGCGAGCACGACGGGGGCGTGCGGCAGCCGCTGCTTCGGGGCGTACGCGTCGAGCGGGAGTAGGTTGACGGCCCGCATCAGCCTTCGATCCCCAATCCGACTGCGACGGCGAGCGAGCCGGCCGTCTCGGGAGCGGCAACCTTCTTCCCGATCGTCACACGTGCGAACGGGTCGGCGACGCGAACCGGTGCGCCGAGCAGGCGCTCGAGCTCGGCCGGCAGCCCGCCGAGCTGCGCCGTCCCGCCGGCGAGGAGGATCTCGCCGATCGCGAGCGAGTCGGGACGCGACTGGTAGAAGCGCAGCGACGACACGAGCTCGCGGCCGAGCACACCCACCTCGCTGCGCAGCGCGGACTTGGCGGCCTCGAGCTGGAGTGGCGTCAGACCTTCCGGCGGATTCTCCGCGTCGAGCGACAGCCGGTGCTTGACGGGCTCGGCCTGCGACGGAGTCAGGTCCAGAGTGCGCGCAAGCGCGACGTCGAGTGCCGAGCCGCCCCACTCGAGCACGCGCGCGAAGTCGCAGATCGTTCCGTCGGAGACGGCAAGCACCGTGCGCTCGTGACCGATCGCAACCGCGACGACGGCGCGTTGGTCGGCGCCTGCCGCTGCGGGCGATCCGACCGCGCGCAGCAGCGCGAACGCATCCAGGTCGATCCCTGACAGGCGCACGCCGGCACCCCGGCACGTCTCGACGAACCGGTTCACGAGGTCGCGATGTGCGAACACGAGGAGGACGCGACGCACAAGCTCGCCCGCCTCGCTCTCGGACTCACCGAGCACGACATGGTCGAGGATCGCGTCAGTGACGGGAATCGGCAGCAGCTCCTGCGCCCGGAAGCGGATCGCGTTCTGGAACTGCTTCGGATCGTCGACGGCGGGGACGTCGAGAATGCGGACGCCGATCCGGCTGCTCGCGATCCCGAGCCGCACGTCCTTCTTCGGGAGCTTGTTCGCCGCGAAGAAATCCTTGAGCGCGCGCGTCAGCGCAGCGGTGTCGCGCACCTCGCCGGCGACGATCAGGCCGCGCTCGAGCGGCGCCTGCGCGAGCTGCACCAGCTCCGCATGACCGTTGTTCTCGATGTGCGCTGCAGCGATCTGCGACGAGCCGATGTGCAGGCCGATGACGCGCTCG
>DASZBP010000148.1:0-4130 GCA_035943915.1 Gaiellaceae bacterium
GCTTCGAGCACCTGGCCGACCGTCTGACCCTTGAAGCGCTCGATCTGCGTCTGGCTCATCTCGGTGTGCAGCTCCTCCATGCGCGTCGAGGGGTCGTACGACGAGAGGTCGAGCCCCGTGAACCACGCGTACGACGCGACCGTGATGTCGTGGTTCTGCGTGTCGAGGATCTCCTTGTGCTTCTTCTGCGCCGCCTCGCGGGTCGGTGCGACGACAACTGTCACACCGGCAAGCGCCTTCAGCGACTGCGGGTCGCGGCCGACGCTCACGGCTTCCTCGCGCACGGCGGTCGCGTAGCCGCGCAGCGACTCGACGGTCGAGCCCGAGATGAAGATGCACTCGCCGTGCGTGGCACCGAAACGGCGGCCGCGCCCTGAGCTGCCCGCCTGGAACAGGACGGGCGTGCCTTGCGGGGTGTACGCCGCGTTGGCCCACCCGTGCGACTTGAAGAACGGGCCGTCGTGATCGATGCGGTGCACCTTCTCGGGGATCGCGAAGACGCCGTTCTTGTCCTTGACCAGCGCATCGGGCTCCCAGCAGCCCTCCCACAGCTTGTAGACGACGTCCATGAAGTCGTCCGCCATGTCGTAGCGATCGTCGTGCTTGATCTGCGGCGTGCCGAACGCGAGCGCGGCCGTGTCCGCTGTGCCGCCGGTGACGATGTTCCAGCCCAGCCGGCCACCGGAGATCTGGTCGATCGTGGCAAGGCGGCGGGCAAGCGAGTACGGCTGCTCCGCCGTCGTCGCCGCCGTGATGACAAGTCCCAGGTTCGTGGTCTGCGGTACGAGCGCGGCGACCATCGTGGCCGGGTCGAGACGCGGCAACTCGAGACCCTCGATCGTGGCGATCTCCGGGCGCACGCCGTTGATCTCGGCCCAGCCCCACGCGTCGGCGAGAAACAGGAAGTCGAGATGCGCGTCCTCGCAGATCGCGGCGAGCTCCGTCCAGTACTCGAGCTTGTCGAAGTTCATGCGCTGGTTCTCGGGATGGCGCCACAGCGCCATGCCCGTGTCGTTCGCCTGCGCGTTGTCGAATACACCGACGTGCAGTTGCCTCACGTTGTCGCTCCAGTCTCTCGGTGTGTCACGTGCGTAGCTGTGCGGCGTCGTCCCAGAACAGGACCTTCTTGCGGATCAGGGAGAGCGCCATGACGAGGACGAGTCCGAGCAGGCAGAGCAGCAGGATCGACGCCCAGATCACCGTCAGGTTCGCCTGCGAGCCCGCCACCTGGATCAGTGCGCCGAGCCCGGCCTGTGTGCCGGCAGCAGCGAACTCGGCGACGGTGGCGCCGACGATCGCGAGCGGGAACGCGATTCGCAGGCCGGCGAACACGAACGGGAGGCTGCTCGGCACGCGCAGCCGCCTGAACACGTCCCAGCGGTTCGCATGCAGGGTGCTGAAGACCGCGAGCACGGCGTCGTCGACGTCTCGCAGGCCGGCCACCGAGTTCACGAGCATCGGATAGAAGACGATGATCCCGGTGACGAGGTACTTCGGCAGCGTCCCGAAGCCGAACGCGATGACGAGTGCCGGCGCGATCGCGACGATCGGCGTGACCATGAGCACGATCATCAGTGGCATCAGCGCGCGCTCGAAGATCGGCAGCTCGACCATCAGCACCGCGAGCAGGAACGCGGCAGCGATGCCGCCGCCACCACCGATTGCGATCTCGCGCAGCGTCGTCAGGAAGTTGACCCAGTAGAGGTGTGGGTTGTCGCGCAGCGTCCCCCACATGTGCTCGATCGTCGCCAGGACGAACGGATGTGAGCGCGCGTAGATCTCCCACACCGCGGTGAGCGCCGCGAATGCCACGAGCGGCGGCAGCCAGACACCGAGCCGCAGGCGCGGCAGCCTGTCAGACATGCAACTCCTCCATCACTTCCCTCAGGCTCGCCCTGACCTCGGACTCGATCGTGTGGAAATCGGGATGCTCGTAGACCCCCGCGTCGCGCGGCCGCGGCAGCTTGTCCTCGATGATGCGGTGGATCCGGCCGGGATGCGCGCTCATGACGATGATGCGGTCGGAGAGCATCACCGCCTCGGGCACGGAATGCGTGACGAAGAGCACGGCTTTGCGGTTCGACTGCCAGAAGGCGAGCAGCCCGAAGCGCTGCTGGTCGCGGTTGAGCTCGTCGAGTGCCGAGAACGGCTCGTCCATGAGCAGCACACCGGGATCGAACACGAAGGCGCGCGCGATCGCAACGCGCTGCTGCATTCCGCCGGAGAGCTGGGCCGGATAGCGCTTGAGCGCCTGTCCGAGCCCGAACGTGCGCAGCACCTCCTCGGGGTCGCGCAGCTCGCGACCGCGATTCGCTCTTGCATTCAGCTGGATCGGCAGGCGCACGTTGTCGAGCACGGTGCGCCAAGGCAAGAGCGCAGGTGACTGCGGCACGAGCCCGATCAGCTTGTCGCGCGTCGCGGCGCTGACGCTCTCGCCGTCGATCGAGACGCGCCCTTCGTCGGCGCGCACGAGGCCGGCGACGATCTTCAGCAGCGTGGACTTACCGCAACCGCTCGGGCCGATGATCGACACGAACTCGCCGCGCGCGATGTTCAGGCTCAACGCGTCGAGTACGAGATTGCGGTCTTCGCCCGACCCGAACGACTTCGAGACGCCGTCGATGACGACGCCGCTGTGGGCGTCGGACTCGTTTCGCTCGGTGGCGCCGCCTGCCTCTAGCATCGCGCGATCGTATAAAATATAAAAGGACTCGCGTGAAAATCGAGAACGCTTTTGAGGTCCCGGAGAGTCGCGCCGCAGTCTGGCAACTCCTGAACGACGTCCCTCGTGTCGTGCCGTGCATTCCGGGCGCGACGCTGACGCACGGCGGGGCCGACGACGAGCAGTGGCAGGCGGAGTTCCCCGTCACGCTCGGGCCGGTCGTGATGATCTTCGACGCGACCATCACCCGCGAGGTCGCGAACGAAGCCGACGGCGTCGTGCGCCTTGCTGTGAAAGCGCGCGAGAAGAAGGGTCGCGGTGCCGCCACGGCAAACGTCGAATCGCGCCTCGAGGACGTCGCGGCCTCAACGCGCGTCACCGTGTCCACCGACCTCAGGCTGCAGGGGACGGTCGCGCGCATGGGGCGCAGCGAGATCGTCGAAGACGTGTCGCGGCAGATGACGGACTCGTTCGCGCATTGCCTAAAGGCAAAGCTCGCGGATGGCGATGCCGCGCCGGCGGCATCGGCGCCCGAGATGCGCATCACGCTCAGAACCGTGCTCTCGTCGTTCCTGCGCCGATTCCGCTGATGGACGACGAAGTCTTCCGCGACGTCATCGGCAACTTCGCGACGGGCATCACGATCGTCACCGCTGCTGACTCTGGTCAGCAGTACGGCACGACGGTGAGCGCGGTCTGCTCACTCTCGCTGGAGCCGCCGATGCTGCTCGTGTGCCTGAACCGCACGTCGCGCACGATGGCCGTCGTCGACCGGACGCGGCATTTCGCCGTGAACATCCTCGGCGTCGGGCAGGGCGAGCTCGCGCGCGCGTTCGCGACCGATCGCGACGACAAGTTCGACGACGTCGAGTTCGACGAGGGCCAGTTTGGCGTGCCGCTGCTGAGAGACGCGATCGCCCACATCGAGTGCACGGTCCGCGAGACCGCGACGGGCGGCACGCACACGGTGTTCTTCGGCGAGGTTCAGCGCGCGGAGCGCTTCGAAGGGGAGCCGATCCTGTACTACCGCGGCCAGGTCGGCTGGCCCGGCTCAGGTCAGCCGAGCTAGCTCTTCGCGGATGATCTCCAGCCCAACCGACGCGCGCGGGTAGCCCGTGTACACGGCGAGCAGCGCCCCGAGCGCTTCCAGCTCGTCGCGGGTGACGCCGTGATCGACCGCCCAGCGCACGTGACCGCGCAGCCGGTCCTCCACCCCGCCCTGCGCGATCAGCGCAGCGACGACGACGAGGCTCCGGTCGCGCAGGCTCAGCCCGTCGTCGTTCCACGCACCACCGGCAGCGTTGATCGCCTCGGTGCCGAAACGCTCGCCGTACGTGTCGGTGAACCACTGCGCAACTTCGTCGCGCGCGATCCCGAACTGGCTCGCGTACGCGTCGAGGCCGCGTTCGTAACGGTCATCCATTTCCGCTCGTCTATCACATAGGCTCGGGGACATGTCAGAAACCCC
>DASZBP010000149.1:0-29138 GCA_035943915.1 Gaiellaceae bacterium
GCTCGGGCTTCGTCGTCGCCGCGAACGGGACGGTCATGACCAACGCCCACGTGGTGACGACGGCGGGCGACCAGGCCGGTGCCGCGCAGAAGGCGCGTCAGGTGTACGTGCAGTTCGACGACGGCGACCGCGTCCCGGCCAGGATCGTCGGGTACGACCTCTACGACGACACCGCGGTGATCAAGGTCGATCCGCGCGATCACCGGGTCGCCCCGGTGCCGCTCGGCAACTCGGACCAGGTCGTCGTCGGCCAGCCGGTGGCGGCGATCGGCAGCCCGTTCGGGAACGTCGACTCGCTCTCGGTCGGCGTCGTCTCGGCGATCCGCCGTTCGATCCCGTCCCTCACCTCGCGCTTCAACCTCGTCGACGCGATCCAGACCGACGCCTCGATCAACCACGGGAACTCCGGCGGCCCGCTGTTCGACGCGCGCGGCCGGGTGATCGGGATCGATGCACAGATCCGCTCGAGCGGCACCAGCAGCGGGTTCGAGGGGGTCGGCTTCGCCGTCCCGATCAACTCCGCCCGGCGCTCGATGAACGAGCTGCTGAAGGTCGGCAAGGTGAGCTACGCCTTCGTCGGCATCCGGACGGAGGATCTCACCCCGTCCGTGGCGAAGAAGTTCGGTTACGCCGTGCGCCAGGGCGCGCTGGTCGACACCGTGTCCGCGAACACCCCTGCCTCGCGCGCCGGCCTCGTGCCCGGCAACCACGAGGTCATCTACAACGGCGTCGATGTCCGCGTCGGCGGCGATGCGATCGTCTCGATCGACGGCGTGCCGGTGCGCAGCGGCGAGGACGTGGTCCGGATCGTCGCGGAGCGCCTCGTCCCCGGCGAGCACGTGCCGTTCGTCGTCGTCCGCGGGCACACGCGGCGCACCGTCTCGGTCACGCTGGCGGCGCGAGGTTAGGGAACCCGCCGGGAGGGGTACTCGCCCCTCAGGCAGAAAGCTACGAGAGCTTTCGGCAGAATCAAGGCGTGAAACTGAATCAACTTGACGGCAACCACGCGCCGCACGCGGTGCGGCTCACCATCCCGGCGAAGGCCGAGTACATCACCCTGGGCCGGCTTGCGCTCACCGGCATCACGCGCCTGCGGCCGGATTTCCCCGACGAGGTGCTCGGCGACATGAAGCTCGCGCTGACCGAGGCGTGCACGAACTCGGTGCGCCACGCGTACGCCGACGGTGGCGGCACGGTCGAGATCACCTACGAGCTCTACCCCGACCGTCTCGCGGTCGAGGTGCAGGACCGCGGTGAGGGATTCACGCCGCCGGCCGGCCGGGCAGACGACAGCGAGCTGAGCGAAGGCGGTCTCGGCATCGCGATCATCGAGGCGCTCTCCGACGAGCTCGAGATCACGCAGCGCGCCGAAGGCGGGTCGCGGCTGCGCTTCGTGAAGAAGCTCGCCGCCGCGTAGCCTCCTCTCGTGCGCCTGATCGTCGTCTCGAACCGCGGTCCGGTGTCGTTCACGCGCGACGCGAACGGCGCGCGCGTCGCGCGGCGCGGCGGAGGTGGCCTCGTCACCGCGCTCAGCGGGCTGCCGGCCCATCACGACATGACCTGGATCGCGAGCGCGGCATCCGACGAGGATCGCGCCGAGCCTGTTGTCGAGTTCGACAACTACCGGCTGCATTTCATCGCCCACGACCCGGACGCGTACCACCGCTTCTACAACGAGGTCGCGAACCCGCTTCTGTGGTTCATCCACCACTACCTCTGGGGGCTTGGCACGAAGCCGGACGTCGACGCACACGCGTGGGCGGGCTATGAAGAGGTGAACCGCAACTTCGCCGCCGCCGTGATCGAAGAGCTCGACCGCCATCCCGACGCCCGCGTCTTCTTCCACGACTACCACCTGTACCTCGCGCCGGCACTCGTGCGCGAGGCGCGTCCCGACGCGGTGCTTGCGCACTTCATCCACGTGCCGTGGCCGCAGTCGGACTACTGGCATGTGCTGCCCGAGGAGATGCGGCGCGCAGTCTTCGAAGGACTGCTCGCGAACGACGTGGTCGCGCTGCACACGCAGCGGTGGCGCCGCAACTTCGTGCGCTCATGCGAGGACATCTGCGGCGGCATCCGTCGCACGCATGTCGCGGCGCACGGCATCTCGATCGATCCCGCAGAGTTTGACGAGCTCGCGCGCGCCGAGCTGCCGACGGTGTTCGAGCAGCGGCCGGAACGAGTGATCCTTCGCGTCGACCGCACCGACCCGTCGAAGAACATCGTGCGCGGCTTCCGCGCGATGGAGGCACTGCTCGACGCACACGCCGAGCATCGCGGCCGCGTGACGATGCTCGCGCTGCTCGACCCGTCGCGGCAGGACATCCCGGAGTACGTCGAGTACCTCGCCGACGTCGAGCGCACTGCGGCCGCGGTGAGCGCGCGCTACCCCGGAGCGATCGACCTGCGCGTGCGCGACAACTTCCCGCAGACGATCGCGGCGTATCTCGACTACGACGTCCTGTTCGTCAACGCGGTGTACGACGGGATGAACCTGATCGCGAAGGAAGCGCCGCTCGTCAACCAGCGTGACGGAGCTGTTGTCCTATCGGAAAACACAGGCGCACACGAAGAGCTCGCATCGTGGACGCTCACCGTCAACCCGTTCGATGTCGCCGGCCAGGCCGAGGCGTTGCACGCGGCGCTGACGATGGGGGCCGGCGAGCGCGCGGAGCGCGCGCGCGCCATTTGCGCGCACGTGCGCGACCACGACGTGGCGCGCTGGATCGGCGACCTGCTCGGCGACCTCGACCGCGTTACGCTCCCGGGATGACCGTCGCGACCGCCGGCGTGCTTGAGGTCGTCAACCCGGCGACGCTCGACGTGGTCGGGTCGGTTGCCGCCGACGACCCCTCTTCCGCTCCCGCGCGGGTATCTGCCGCGGCGGCGGCGCAGTCGAGCTGGGCGGAGCGCACGCCGCGCGAGCGTGCCGGCGCCCTGCGCGCGCTGCTACGCATCGTGCTGGCCCGCGCCGACGAGATCGCGGACACGGTCATCGCGGAGACGGCGAAGCCGCGCGTCGAGGCATTCACGACCGAGCTCTTCCCGGCCGCCGACGCACTGGCCTGGCTGGCGCGCTCGGCGCCGCGCCTGCTCGCGCCCGACCGGGTGCGCTTCACGCAGCCGCACCTGTTGCACAAGCGCGGGCGCACGGTCTACGAGCCGCTCGGGGTCGTCGCGGTGATCGCGCCGTGGAACTTCCCGTTCGCCATCCCGTTCACGCAAGCGGCGTTCGCGGTAGCGGCCGGCAACGCGGTGGTGCTGAAGCCCTCGGAGCTGACGCCGCTCTCCGGCGCGCTCGTCGCGTCGCTGTTCGCCGAGGTCGGCGCTCCCGTCACCGTGCTGCAGGGCGGAGGCGATGTCGGCGCCGCGCTCGTCGAGGCACCGGGCGTCGCGAAGGTCGTCTTCACCGGCTCCGGGGAGGTCGGCCGCAAGGTTGCCGCCGCGGCGGGCGCGCGACTGCTGCCGGTGACGCTCGAGCTCGGCGGCAAGGACCCGATGCTCGTGCTCGACGACGCCGACCTGCCGCGTGCCGTCTCCGGCGCGCTGTGGGCGAGCTTCATGAACTGCGGCCAGGTGTGCTCGGGCGTCGAGCGCATCTACGTCGAAGGCGCGCTCTACGAGCCCTTCGTCGAGGAGCTCGTGCGCCGGACGCACGAAGCGCAGATCGGCCCCCTGATCTCCGAGGAGCAGCGCGCGCGTGTCGAGGGGCTCGTCGCCGACGCGGTCGCGCGCGGAGCGCGCACGCTCACCGGCGGCACCGCCCCGGACCGAACCGGTTGGTTCTTCGAGCCGACCGTGCTCGCCGACGTTCCCGCCGATGCGCGCATCCAGCACGAGGAGACGTTCGGGCCGGTTGTCACCGTTCAGCGCGTCGCCGACGAGCGCGCAGCGGTCGCCGCTGCGAACGAACGGGCGTACGGGCTCGGCGCATCCGTCTGGACCCGCGACGCGGCCCGCGCAGCGCGTCTCGCGGGCAAGCTGCGGGCCGGCACGGTCTGGCACAACGACCACGCGTACAGCTACGCAACCGCGCAGGCGTCATGGGGCGGCCTCGGCGCGTCGGGCTTCGGCCGCACACATTCGAGCCACGGCCTCTACGACCTGACCGCGGTGAAGTTCGTCGACCGTGACGGCGGCCGGCTCGGTGTCCCGTGGTGGTTCCCGTACGACGACGGCTCCTCGTTCCGCGGTGTGCTGCGCGCGATGTACGGGCGCGCGTACTGGCGCGAGCGTCGGGCACTCTTCTCCCTGATGAGGAGGTACCGCTTGTGAGCGATCTCTCGCACGTCGACGAGTCAGGCTCGGTGCGCATGGTCGATGTCGGCGCGAAGCCGGTGCAGCAGCGCCGCGCCGTCGCGCGCGCGGTGGTGCACATGGCGCCGGCAACGGCAAAGCAGTTGCGCGAGCTGCCGAAGGGCGATGCGCTCGCAACTGCGCAGCTAGCCGGGATCATGGCGGCCAAGCGCACGTCGGAGCTGATCCCGCTCTGCCATCCACTGCCGATCTCGCACGCCGGCGTCACGCTCGAGGTCGGCGAGGACCACGTCGAGATCCGTGCCGAGGCATCCACCTCGGGGCAAACCGGGGTCGAGATGGAGGCGCTGACTGCCGCTTCGGTCGCGGCGCTGACGATCTACGACATGGCCAAGGCGGTCGACAAGTCGATGACGTTCGAGGTCGAGCTCGTCGAGAAGGTGAAGGAGTGAAGGCCGCGGTGCTCACCGTCTCCGACCGCGTGTCGCGCGGCGAGGCGGAGGACCGCAGCGGCGACACGCTCGCCGAGCTGCTCGCAGCCGATGGGTACGACGTCGACCGCCGCACGGTGCCGGACGAAGCCGACCAGATCGCCGCGGCGATCGAGGAGCTTGCCGCGGGCGCGCGCGTCGTGCTCACGACCGGGGGCACCGGGCTTGCGCCGCGCGACGTCACGCCTGAGGCGACGCGCACCGTGCTCCAGCGCGAGGCGCCGGGGATCGCCGAGGCGTTGCGCGCGGACTCGATCGCGAAGACGCCGCACGGGCTGCTCTCGCGCGGCGTGGCCGGGGTCGTCGGGTCGGCGCTCGTCGTGAACCTCCCAGGCTCCGTCGGCGGCTGCCGTGACGGCTACGCGGTGCTGCAGCCGGCGCTCGGTCACGCGCTCTCGCTGCTCGGCGACGCGCCGACCGACCACGTGCAGACCTGAATACTCTTCTGCCGTGACCGCGACGCTTGCCACCCGCTACGCGCGGCTCGTGAAGATCGAGCACACGGTGTTCGCGCTGCCGTTCGCGTACGTCGGCGCATTCCTCGCCGTCGACGCGGTGCCCTCGGCGCACGACCTGTTCTGGGTGACGGTCGCGATGGTCGGCGCCCGGTCGCTGGCCATGGCGCTCAACCGCCTGATCGACGCCGAGATCGACGCGGCGAACCCGCGCACCGCGACCCGCGAGATCCCCGCAGGCCTGCTCACCCGCGCGGCGGTGCTGTTGTTCATCGCGGTCTCGCTCGTTTTGTTCCTGGCCGCCGTCTGGCAGCTCGATCCGCTCGTGCGCTGGCTGTTCCCGATCCCGGTCGCGGCGTTCGTGATCTACCCGTACCTCAAGCGCGTCACCTGGCTGTGCCATTTCTGGCTCGGCGCCGTCGACGGGCTCGCGCCGCTGGGGGCGTGGGCCGCGATCAAGGGGTCGCTGCCGTGGCAGGCGTGGGCGCTCGGCGCTGCCGTCGCCGCCTGGGTCGCCGGCTTCGACTGCTTCTACGCGCTCTTCGACGTCGAGGTCGACCGCGAGCAGGGGCTGCACTCGATCGCAACACGCTTTGGCGAGCGCGGCGCGTTCGCCGCCGCCCGCCTCATGCACGTGCTGACGGTCGCATTGCTCGCGATCGCAGGTCTCGGCCTACCGGTCGGCTGGGCGTACTGGGTCGGCGTGCTCGTGGTCGCTGCGCTGCTCGGCTACGAGCACTCGCTCGTGCGTCCCGGCGAGCTTCGCCGCCTCGACGCGGCGTTCTTCACGATGAACGGCGTCATCTCGGTGGCCTTCGCCGTCTTCGTGCTGATCGACGTCCTGTGATCGTCGGCCTCGTCAGCCCGGGCGAGATGGGCGCCGCGATCGGGAAGCTGATCGGCAGTGACGTCGTGTGGTGCAGCGAGGGCCGTAGCGCGGCGACGCGCGAGCGTGCGGCGTCCTTTCGCGACGTGAGCCGGAACGAGCTGTTGCGATCCGACGTTCTGCTCTCGATCGTCCCGCCGCACGCCGCACTCGACGTTGCGCGCGCGACCAAGGGCTTCGAAGGGATGTACGTCGACGCGAACGCGATCTCGCCGATGCACGCGCGGGAGATTGCCGCGATCCATCCGCGGTACGTCGACGGCGCGATCATCGGCGGCCCGGACGATCCGCAGCTCTATCTCTCCGAAGATGTGCTTCCGAACGCGCGCGTCGTGCACGATCCCTCCGCGCTCAAGATGGCCTTCGCCGCGTGGTCGAAAGGGTCGGCGGCGATGCTGCTCGCGATCGAGCGCGTCGCCCGACACTACGGCGTATGGGACGAGCTGCCCTGGGACGAGGAGCTGCGCGAGCGCGTCGCGCGCGCCCATCGCTCGGCGGAGAGGAAGGGCTGGCGCTGGATCGGCGAGATGGAGGAGATCGCCGACACGTTCGCGGCCGCGGGTGTGCCCGACGGGTTCCATCGCGCCGCCGCAGAGGTCTACCGCTCGTGATCCGTGCGCACTCGCTCGCCAAGCGCTACGGCGATCGCGTCGTGTTCGAACGCGTCGACGTCGAGCTCGACCGCGGCGGCGTGCTGCTCGTCACCGGGCCGAACGGCTCCGGAAAGACGACGCTGCTGCGCGTCCTCGCCGGTCTCGCTGCGCCGAGCGGCGGCGAGCTCTCGCTGCCCGAGCGCTCAACGATCGGGTACCTCGGCCACGATCCCCTCGTCTATCGCGAGCTGACGCCGCTCGAGAACCTGACGCTGTTCGCGCGCCTCTACCGGCAGCCGCGCGAGCGCGTCGGGATGCTGCTCGAGCGATTCGGGCTCTGGGACGTGCGCGACGACCGCGTGTCCACGTTCTCGCGCGGCATGCAGCAGCGGCTCGGTCTGTGCCGCGTGCTGCTGCACGACCCGTCGCTGCTGCTGCTCGACGAGCCGACGAACGCGCTCGACGCCGAAGGCCTCGCGCTGCTCGACGACGTCCTCTCGGAACGCCACCGCGCGCTCGCAGTGGCGACGCACGACCCCGCGCACGTCGAGCCGTATGCGACGCAAAGGCTGGCGTTCGCATGAGCTATTTCGCGGACGTCGGCACGCTCGCGCGGAAGGATCTGCTGCTCGAGCTGCGCGCGAAGGAGACGCTGCCGTCGATGCTCGTCTTCGTGATCGCGACGCTGACGATCTTCCACTTCGCGCTGCCGCGCGGCAGCGGCCACGTCGCTGCGCTCGGGCTGCTGTGGGTCGCGCTCGTCTTCACGGCGCTGCTCGGGCTGACGCGTGCGTTCGTCGCCGAGCGTGAGCAGGGCCTGTTCGACGCGCTCGTGCTCGCGCCGTGCGACCGCAGCGCGATCTGGCTCGGCAAGGCGATCTCGGTCTTCGCGTTCCTCGCCGCCGCCGAGCTCGTCGCGCTGCCCGCATTCGCGGTGTTCTTCAACGGGATCGGCGGCCGGACGATCGCCGCGGTGGCGCTCGCGGACGTCGGGATTGCGACAGTCGGCACGCTCCTCGGCGCGATGGCAGTCGCCGGCCGCGCCCGGGAGCTTCTGCTGCCGCTGCTCTTCCTGCCGCTCGCGATCCCGATCGTGGTCGGAGGGGTCGGCGGCTACCTCTGGTTCCTGGCGCTCTACGACGCCGCTTTCGGGCTGCTCTCCTGGGCCGCCTTCGAGTATGTAGTCGCCGAGGTCTAGGCGACTACCATTCGCGCCGTGAAGCTGCCGGCCCTGACCACGGTGCTCATGGGCGCCGCGCTCGCGCTCATCTTCTTCTACGCGCCGACCGACCCCGACCAGGGGTTCTCGCAGCGCATCTTCTACTTCCACGTCCCGATCGCGATCACGTCGTACGCGTGCTTCGGCTGGGGCGCCTGGAAGGCGCTGCGCGTCCTCTGGAAGCGCGACGAGGCCGCCGACATGGAGAGCTACGTCGCGATCCACCAGGGCGTCGTGTTCGGTGCGTTGACGCTGGTCACCGGATCGCTCTGGGCGAAGGCGTCCTGGGGCGTGTGGTGGACGTGGTCGGAGAACCAGCTCGTGCTGTTCCTCGTCCTCTTCCTCTTCTACTGCGCGTACTTCATGCTGCGCTTCTCCGTCGAGCCCGGCCCGAGCCGCGCCAACATGTCCGCCGTCTACGCGCTTTTCGGCGTTGTGCTGATCCCGGTGTCGTTCCTCGCGATCCGGCTGTCGCAGAAGTTCATCCATCCCGTCGTGTTCACGCTCAAAGGCCCGCAGATGACGCACGCGCAGTTCGCGACGTTCTGCGTCTCGCTTGCAGCGATGCTCGCGCTGTTCGCGACGCTGTACGCGGTCGAGCTCGCCGGAAAGCGCGCCGACGCGAACCTGCGTGAGCTGCGCCGGCTGCTCGCATGACGGGCAAGCCGCCTTCCGAGTGGCAGTACGTGGCCGCGGTGTACCTCGTCGTGTTCGTCACGGTGCTCGCGTGGGTCGCGATCATCGGCGCGAAGCTGCAGCGCATCCAGCGCCAGCTCGCAGAGCTGGTCGAGAAGGCCCGGCGGTGATCGAGGCGCTCTTCTGGCCTGCGCTCCTCGGCTACGGCGAAGCGGCGCTGGCCTACGCGTCCGCGCGCACATCGCGCGCGGCGACCTGGGGCGTGCGAGTCGGCTGGCTTGCGCAGACCGCGCTGCTCGCGTTGCAAGCGGCACGCGCCGACGGCTTCCCGTGGGGCAGCTGGAGCGGCTCGCTCAACCTGTTCGTCTGGCTCGTCGTCGGTGCGTACCTGATCTGGGGCTGCCGACCGCGCTACCGGTTGCTCGGCCTCGGCGTCATGCCGCTCGCGGCGGTCCTCTTCGTCGTGTCGCGCGTCGGCGGCGGCACGCGCACGGGCGGCCACGCGCACTACTCGAACCTCTTCCTCGTCCTGCACGTCGGCTTCGTGCTCGCCGCCTTCGCCGGGTTCACGCTCGCTGCCGCACTTGCAGCGCTCTATCTCTGGGAGGAGGGGCGGCTGAAGCGCCGCGCCGCCGACATCCTGCGGCTGCCGCCGCTCGCGACGCTCGAGCGACTGACGTGGCGCACGATCGCGGTGTCGCTGCCGCTGCTGACGCTCGGGCTCGCCGCGGGCATCGTGCGGCTGCGCGAGGAGTCGAAGGGCGTCGATGCGCTCGAGCTGTTGACGCTCGGCACGTGGCTGATCTACGGCGCCTTCGTCGTCGCACGTCCCACCGGCCGCCGCGCGGCGTACGTCGCTCTCGGCGGGTTCGCGCTCGTCATCGTCGCGCGGCTCGCGCTCTCCGCGGGGCACTTCGGATGACGCTCGAGCTGGTCGGGCTCTCGCACCACGTTGCGCCGGTCGAGCTGCGCGAACGGGTCACGCTCGACGCCGGCGCAGCTGCGACGCTCGCGCGCAGCCTCGGCGACGCCGTGTGCCTGTCGACCTGCAACCGCACCGAGCTCTACGTCGTCGACGGCGAGGATCCCCTGGCCGCGCTCGAGCGGATTGCCGGCGAGCCGCTCGGCGGCATCGCCTACCGCCTGCACGACGACGTGGCGGCGATGCACCTCTTCCGCGTGGCGGCGGGTCTCGACTCGCTCGTGCCCGGCGAGGGGGAGATCCTCGGCCAGGTGCGCGACGCGTACGAGTCCGTCGAGACCGGCCCGCTGCTCGACCACGTCTTCCGCCAGGCGCTCGCCGTCGGCAAGCGCGTCCGCAGCGAGACCGCGATCGGCGAGAGCCCGGCCTCCGTCTCCTCGGCCGCCGCGGCGCTCGCAGCCCAGGTGTTCGGCGACCTCCGCGGCCGCCGTGCGCTGCTGATCGGTGCAGGCCGCATCGGCGAGCTCGCCGCGGCGAACCTCGCGTCGCGCGGCGCCGAGATCGCGTACGTCGCGAACCGCAGCCAGAAGGAGCTCCGCTTCGGCGGCACCTCCATCGGCCTCGACGAGATCCCGCGCGCCCTCGAGGACGTCGACGTGGTCATCTCCTCGACGAGTGCGCCCGAGACCGTGCTGCAGGCTGCGGACGTGCCCGCGCGCCGGCGCCGGCCGCTGTTCTTCATCGACATCGCCGTCCCGCGCGACCTCGACCCCGGGATCCAGCAGCTCGAAGGCTGCTTCCTCTACGACATCGACGACCTGGAAGCCGTCGTCGCCGAGACGCTCTCGGGCCGTCGCGCCGAAGCCGCACGAGCCGAGCAGCTCGTCGCCGAGGAGGCCGAGCGCTTCCGTTCCTGGCGCGCCTCGCTCGATGTCGTCCCGACGCTCGCGTCGCTGCGCGCGCACGCAGAGCAGATTCGCGCGGCCGAGCTCGCGAAGGTGCGTGTCTCCGACGACGAGCGCCGCACGCTCGACTCGGTGACGCAGCAGATCCTCAACAAGCTGCTGCACCTGCCGACCGTGCGCATGAAAGAAGCTGCGGCGGGCGCGCACGGTGCGACGTACGCCCACGCTGTTCGGCATCTGTTCGGGCTCGACGACGAGTGACGGTCGTGCGTATCGGCTCGCGCGGGTCTCGTCTCGCGCTGACGCAGGCCGAGCAGGCAGCCGCTGCGCTGCGGCGGCCCGGCGTCGAGATCGCGTTCGTCCCGATCACCACCGCGGGCGACCGCGATCGCACGAAGCCGTTCGGCGAGATCGGCGCGCGTGGCGTGTTCGTGAAGGAGCTCGAGGAGGCGCTGCTCGCCGGGCGCATCGACGTCGCGGTGCATTCGGCGAAGGACATGACGTCGACGGATGCGGAGGGTCTCGCCGTCGGGGCGTACCTGACGCGCGACGATCCGCGGGACGCCCTCGTCGGTGCTTCCGAGATTCGTCCGGGCATGCGGATCGGCACCGCGTCCGCTCGCCGGCGCGCGTTGCTGCTCGCGCACGAGCCGACGCTGTCGATCGAGCCGATGCGCGGCAACATCGATACTCGGCTGCGCAAGATGCAGGAGCGCGGTCTCGACGCGATCGTGCTCGCCGCGTGCGGGCTGGACCGGCTCGGCCTCTCCGGCGAGATCGGCCTGCGCTTCGAGCCGGACGTGATGCTGCCGGAGGCGGCGCAGGGTGCGCTCGCGTTGCAGGTGCGCAGCAGCGAGGAAGACCTGGTCGCGCGCGTGGACGATGCCGAGACGCGCCGCCGCGCCGAAGCCGAGCGGCTGTGCGTCGCGACGTTCGGCGCCGGCTGCCTCGCACCGGTGGCGGCGTTCCACGACGGCCAGACGCTGCACGCCTTGATCGCGGACGACAACGGCGCGTGGGTCGAGCGGCGCAGCGGCGACGACCCGGTTGCAATCGCACAAGAGCTGCTCGCGTTCAAATGAGAGCGATCGTCACGCGACCGCGTGCGCAGGCGCGGCCGTTGGTGGAAGCGCTCGAGGCGGCGGGGATCGAGGTCGTCGAGTGCCCGCTGATCGAGATCGAGCGCACGTCTGACAATCCGGTCGACGGCGCCGGTTACGACTGGCTCGTCGTGACCAGCTCCAACGGCGCGGACGAGATCGCGCGCCGCGGCGTGAACCTGCCGCAGGTCGCCGCGGTCGGCCCTGGCACGGCGGAGGCGCTGCGCGCGCACGGGATCGAGGCCGCGTTCGTGCCGCGCGAGTCGTCGCAGGACGGGCTGGTCGCGGAGTTCCCGCACCGCGATGCGCGCATCCTGTTCGCGGCGGCCGAAGGCGCACGGCGCACGGCGATCGATGCGCTCGGGGCGGACTTCGTCCCGCTCTATCGCACCCGGCTGCTCACGCCCGAGCCGCCGGAAGGCGACGTGGTCGTCCTCGCGTCCGGCTCGGCGGCGAGGGCCTACGCAGGCATCGGCGGCCGGACGCCCGTCGTGTCGATCGGCCCGGAGACGACGCGCGTCGCGCGCTCCGTCGGGCTCGACGTCGTGGCCGAAGCCGAGTCGCACGACCTCGACGGGCTCGTCGCTGCCGTACGCTCTCGCATGTGATCGTCACCTTCCTCACCGACTTCGGCTTGCAGGACGACTTCGTCGGAACGTGCCACGGCGTGATCGCGCGCATCGCGCCCGACGCGCGCGTGATCGACATCACGCACGGCATCGAGCCGCAGGCGGTGCTGCAGGGCGCGATCGTCCTGCGCAACACGCTTCCGTACCTGCCCGTCGGCGTGCACCTGGCCGTCGTCGATCCGGGCGTCGGCTCGCACCGGCGCGCGATCGCGCTGCGTACGCGGGACGGCCGCCACTTCGTCGGCCCCGACAACGGTCTGCTGACCCTCGCGGCGCGGGACGTCGAGGCAGCGCACGAGCTTGTGCACCACCGGCTCGAGCCCACATCACGGACGTTCCATGCGCGCGACATCTTCTCGCCGGCGGCAGCGCATCTTGCCTCGGGGCTGGACATCGCGGAGCTCGGGCCGGCCGTCGACCCGTCGTCGCTCGTGCAGGTCGACGTCCCCGCGCCGAAGGCAGGAAGCGCGACGGTGCTCGTCGTCGACCGCTTCGGGAACATCGCGACGAACCTGCGGCGCGAGGACCTGCCGGAGCCCGGGACGCGCGTCGAGGTCGGGCTCGCGCTCGACCGCTATTACGCGGTCGTCGCCGAGACGTTCGCGGACGTCCCTGCCGGCGAGCTGATCCTGTACGAGGACTCGTACGGGATGGTCACGCTCGCGATCAGCAACGGCAACGCCGCGCGCCTGACCGGCGCCGTCGTCGGCGACGAGCTGACGCTCGCGTGACGCTCAACCAGAAGTTCGCACGGCTCGTGACGCGTGTCGTCGTGCGCCGGCCGTGGCTGTGGCGGCTGTTCCGGCGGCCGCTCGGACGGATGTTCGACAGGATCGCCCCGACGTGGGACCAGCTGCGCGTCACGCCGGTGCATCTCGCGCCGCTCGAAGCCGCGCTCGAAAAGGTCCCGGCGCCGAGCCGCATCCTCGACCTGGGGACAGGCACCGGCGCCGCCGCGCGTGTGCTCGCTGCGCGCTGGCCGGATGCGGAGGTGACGGGCGTCGACCTGTCGTCCGAGATGATCCGCGAGGCGAAAGCGCGTGGCGCGCGTGAGACGTACCTCGCCGCGGACGCCTCGGCGCTGCCGTTCGCGGACGGCTCGTTCGACCTCGTGACGCTGCTCAACATGATCCCGTTCTTCGACGAGCTCGCGCGCGTCACGGCTCCCGGCGGAACGGTCGTGCTCGCGTACTCCCGGGGCTCCGGGACGCCGATCTACACCCCGCTCGACCGGTCGCGCTCCGAGCTCGCACGGCGCGGGTTCGGTGGCTTCGAAGAGGTCGCCGGCGGCAACGGAACCGCCCTCGTAGCGCGGCTACACTCCTGACGTAGCGAGGCGAGGTAGCTCAGTTGGTAGAGCACACGGCTGAAAACCGTGGTGTCGCCGGTTCAAGTCCGGCTCTCGCCATTCCACGCAAGCCGGCCCAGCCGCTCGATCAGGCGCCCGGCAAGCTCGTTCTTCTCCAGCACCGCATCGGCACCGGCCTCGAGCGCCGCGGCGTGCAGCGTGGTGTCCGAGTCTCCGGTCAGGACGATCAGGCACAGCGCCGGATGGTCGCGCCGAAGACGCGTGATCGTCGTCACTCCGTCGAGCAGCGGCATATGGAGGTCGATGACCGCCGCGTGGACGCTGTTCTCGTCCGCCAGCTCGATCGCCTCGATGCCGTTGCGGGCGGCCGCGACCACGCTCAGCTCGGGCTGGCTGTCGATCAGCTCCCGCAGCGAACGGACGAAACCCTCGTCGTCGTCGGCGAGGAGGACCTTGATCGGCGCCGGGCCCATGGCGAGTAGCGTTTCCGAAATGGCAACGCCAGAAACGAACCGCCCAGTCGCCGTCATCGGCGCCGGCCTCGACCTGGGGCAGGGCCGCCGCGGCGTCGACATGGGACCGTCGGCCATCCGCTACGCGGAGCTGGACGAGCGGATCGAGGCGCTGGGGCGCACTGTCTCTGACTGGGGTGACGTCGTCGTTGCCGTCCCCGAGGCCACCGAGGAGGGCGACAGCAGCGCGCGGTACCTCGACGTGATCCTCTCGACCTGTCAGCGGGTGTCGGAGCTCGTCGAGAAGGCGGCAGGCGACGGCTACCTCCCGCTCGTGCTCGGCGGCGACCACTCGATTGCGATGGGCTCGCTCTCCGGCATGGCGCGCGCCCGCGGCGGTCCCGGCGCCGCGCTGTGGATCGACGCGCACGGCGACCTGAACCGGCCCGAGACGTCGCCGAGCGGGAACGTTCACGGCATGCCGCTCGCGGCGGCGCTCGGCGCGGCCGGCGACGCGTTCCCCGCGCAGTCGATCGAGCGGGCGGCGCTCGTCGGCATCCGGTCGCTCGACCCCGGCGAGCGCGAGCTCGTCAAGACGCTCGATGTCAAGGTCTTCACGATGAGCGAGATCGACAAGCACGGCGTCGAGCGCGTGATGCAGGAGGCGTTGACGTTCCTGTCGGGCTCGCGCTTCGTCCACGTGTCGCTCGACCTCGACGCCGTCGACCCGGTCTCCGCGCCGGGCGTCGGGACGCCGGTGCGCGGTGGCCTCTCGTACCGCGAGGCGCACTTCGTGCTGGAGCTCGTCTCGGAGTCGGGGCTGCTCGACTCGCTCGACGTCGTCGAGGTGAACCCGATCCTCGACCGCGAGAACGAGACGGCGAAGCTCGCCGTCGAGCTCGTCGCGTCAGCTCTCGGCGCCCGGATCCTCTAAGAAAAATTTCGTCCCCTTCAGCTCGTCGGGGAGGCAGTCGACTTCGAAGCCGCGCGGATCGTCGTGCGGATAGATGTAGCCGTCGCCGCGCCCGAGCTTCCGCGCGCCGGGATAGGCCGCTGAGCGCAGCGCGGCCGGCGGTGTGAGTGCGCCGCGCGTGCGGACCGACTCCGTCGCGCGACCGAGCGCCTTGTACGACGCGTTCGACTTCGGTGCCTTGGCGAGATAGACCGCCGCCTGCGCGAGGTTGAGGCGCGCCTCGGGGAAGCCGACGTGCTCGACGGCCTGCGCAGCCGCGACCGCGACCAGCAGCGCCTGCGGGTCGGCATTGCCGATGTCCTCGGACGCGAGCACGATCATGCGCCGTACGATGAACCGCGGATCCTCGCCGCCCTCGATCATCGCGGCGAGGTAGTAGATGGATGCCTGCACGTCGCTGGCGCGCGTCGACTTGATCCACGCGGAGATGAAGTCGTAGTGGCGGTCGCCGCCCTTGTCGTAGACGAGCGGCCGCTTGCGCGCCGCGTCGTCGACATGCCGCGTCTCGAGCGCGACGCCCTCGGCCTGCGCGGTCGACACCGACAGCTCGAGGATGTTCAGTGCGTTGCGCGCGTCGCCACCGGCCCGCTCGGCGATCAGCTCCTCGACGTCCGCGGGCACTTCGGCGCCGAGCTCGGTCGCCCCGCGGCGCACGACTTCGCGCAGGTCGCCCTCGTCGTGCGGAGTGAGCTCGTAGATCTGCGCACGTGACAGCAGCGCCGAGTTCACCTCGAAGTACGGGTTCTCCGTCGTGGCGCCGATCAGCGTGACGAGGCCTTCCTCGACCCCCGGCAGCAGCGCGTCCTGCTGCGCCTTGTTGAAGCGGTGTATCTCGTCGAGGAACAGGATCGTGCGCGTGCCGCTCGTGCCCAGGCGCTCCCGCGCGCGCTTGAGCACCTCGCGCACGTTCGTCACCGTCGCCGACACGGCGGAGAGCTCCTCGAACTCGGCGCCGGTCGTCTGCGCCACGATCCGCGCGAGTGTCGTCTTCCCCGACCCGGGCGGGCCGTAGAGGATCATCGACGGGACGCGGTCGTGCTCGATCGCGAGCCGCAGGGCGCGGCCCGGCCCGATCACGTGCTCCTGGCCGACGAAATCGTCGAGGGAACGGGGCCGCAGGCGCTGCGCGAGCGGCGCGGTCGCGGTGAGCCGCCTGCCCGCGGCCTCGCTGAAGAGGTCTCCCATGCGGGAAGTATGCTGCCGACGTGAGTGACGTCTGGAGCCTCGGCGCGTACGAGCGGCTCGCAGCTCGGTTTGCGCCGGTCCAGGACGAGCTCGTCGAGCGCATGCGCATCCAGGCCGGGGAGCGCGTCCTCGACGTCGCGACGGGCACCGGCGAGGTCGCCGTCCGCGCCGCGAAGCTCGGTGCCCACGTGCGGGCGATCGACATCGCCTCGCCGATGATCGAGAAGGCCCGGCGCCGCGCCGAGGAGGCCGGTGTCGAGATCACGTTCGACGTGGGCGACGTCGAGTACCTGCCGTACGAGGACGCCTGCTTCGACGCCGTGGTCTCGAACTTCGGGCTGATCTTCGCGCCCGACCACGCGAACGTCGCGTCCGAGCTCGCGCGCGTGGTGTGCCCCGGTGCGCGTCTCGGTTTCACCGCATGGAAGCCGAACCGGAAGCTCGGCGAGCTCTACCGCCGCTTCACCGAGGAGCCGATCGAGGGCCGCGAGTCGTACGAGTGGGGCCGCGAGGACCACGTCGAGGACATGCTCGGCGACGACTTCGAGCTGGAGTTCGAGGACGGGACGCTGTGGCTCGAGGCGGACTCCGGCGAGGAGATCTGGAAGCTGTTCTCGGAGTCGGCGCCGCCGGTGATTGCGCTGGTCAAGCAGCTCGACCCGCAGCAGGTGGACGAGTTCCACCGCGCGTTCGTCGAGCTGTACGAGAGCTACCGCGACGAGAGCGGCGCGATCCGCGCGCCGCGTCGCTACCTGCTGATCACCGGCGTACGCCGGTGAGCGAGGTCACCGAGCTTCTCCAGCGGCTGATCCGCGTCGACACGACCAACCCGCCGGGCAACGAGACCGCCGCGGCCGAGCTGCTGCGCGACTACCTCGAGGCGGCGGGCGTCGAGTGCGAGCTGTACGCGCGCGTGCCCGAGCGTGCGAACCTCGTCGCGCGCATTGGCGGCACCGGCGACGGCCCATCGCTCGCGATGCTGTCGCACACCGACGTCGTCCTCGCGGATCCGTCTTCGTGGCAGCGCGACCCGTTCGGCGGTGAGCTCGTCGACGGCGAGGTGTGGGGGCGCGGTGCGCTCGACATGAAGGGAGAGGTCGCCGCGTCTGCGGTCGCGATCGCGACCCTCGCGCGCGACGGCTGGCGCGGATCGGGCGACCTGGTGTTCGTCGCGGCGGCCGACGAGGAGGTCGGTGCGGGCTTCGGAATGCAGTGGCTCGTCGAGGAGCATCCGGACGCGGTGCGCACGGACTTCTCCGTGAACGAGGGCGCGGGCGACCGCGTCGAGATCGGCGGACAGGCGCTGTACCTCTGCGCGACGGCCGAGAAGATGAGCTCGCCCTTCAAGCTGGTCGTGCACGGGCGCGCCGGCCACGGCGCGATGCCCGGCATTGCCGACAACGCGCTGGTGAAGGCGGCCGGCCTGATCCAGAAGCTGGCCGCGTGCCGGCCCGAGGCGCAGCTGATCCCGGAGGTCGAGGGCCTGTTCCGCGCGGTGACCGGCGACGTCCCCGACGCGGCAGACGCGCTCGAGACGGCGCGCGGCGCAGGCCGGCTGGCGGCCGACCTCGTCGAGCCGCTGCTGTCGCTGACGATCGCGCCGACGATGGCGCACGCATCCGACAAGCGGAACGTCATCCCCGGCGCGTGCGAGGTCACGGTCGACGTGCGACTGCTACCCGGCCAGACGCCGGAGGACGCGGAGAAGATCCTGCGTGAGGCGCTCGGCCCGGGTGACTACGACCTCGTGAACACGGAGCGCTTCGGCGGCACGCGCTCGCCGATCGGCGGGCCGCTGTGGGACGCGGTCGAGTCGTTCGTCGCCGCCGAAGAGCCGGCCGCCGTCGCTGCGCCGATGTGCGTTGCGGGCTTCACCGACTCGCACTGGGTGCGCGACGCGTTCGGCACGGTCGCCTACGGCTTCTTCCCGTCGCGGATGGATCCCGAGGTGAGCGCGCGCCTCATCCACTCGCACGACGAGCGCGTCCCGGTCGACGACCTCGACCTCGGCGTCCGTTGGCTGCTGCACCCCGCACGCACCGTCTGTGCTTGAGCTCGACTTGTTCGAGGAGCTCCAAGCTGCGGTCGCGGGCCGTGAGGCGACCGTCTTCGTCGCGTACGGCGCGACTACGCCCGCACGGCACGAGCCGTGCCCGCTGCCGCGCATCGCAGTGTCGTTCGCGGAGGAGGCGCCTGCGCCCGCCACGGCCGGCCGGTTCCGGGTCGGCGAGTGGCGGCGCACGTGGAGCGACGACGAGTACGCCGCTGCTGTCGACGCGGTGCGCGCCGCGATCGCGCGCGGCGACGTCTACCAGGTGAACCTCGTGCAGCATCTTTGCGCCGACTTCGAGGGCGACCCGCGTGCACTCGCCGCAGCGCTCGGCCCGCTGCACGCCTGCACGCTCCCCGGCCCCGGCTGGACGATCGTCTCCGCTTCTCCGGAGCTCTTCCTCGAGCGCCGCGGCCCCGTTCTTCGCACGAAGCCGATCAAGGGGACACGCCCGGCCGGCGTCGACGTCGACGATCCGAAGGACGCCGCAGAGCACGTGATGATCGTCGACCTCGAGCGCAACGACCTCTCGCGCGTGTGCGAGCCGGGCTCCGTGCGGTGGCCGGAGCTGATGGCGCAGCACGAGCTGGCCGGCGTGACGCATCTCGTGTCGACGGTGGAGGGGCGCTTGCGCGACGGCGCCGGCCTTGCGGAGATCCTGCACGCGACGTTCCCCGGCGGGTCGATCACCGGCGCGCCGAAGCTGTCGGCGATCGAGCACATCGCGCGCATCGAGCCGGTCGGGCGAGGCGCGTCGATGGGCGCGCTCGGCACAGTGCACGCGAACGGCGACTTCGAGCTGGCGCTGACGATCCGCACCTTTGCGGTCGCGGACGGCCGCATCCATCTCTGGGTCGGCGGCGGCATCGTCTGGGACTCCGACACCGAGGCGGAGATCGAGGAGTCGTGGGTCAAGGCGCGCCCGCTGCTCGCTGCCGTCGGCGGTCTGGTGCCGGCGTGATCGTCGCAGTGCAGGGAAGGGGCATCGTCGACCCGGGGCAGCCGGTCTTCCGTGCCGACGACGAGGCGGTGCTGCGCGGAGCGATGGCGTTCGAGACGATGCGGAGCTACGCCGGGGTGCCGTTCCTGCTCGACCGCCACCTGAAGCGCTTCGCCGGCTCGATCGAAGCGCTCGCGCTGCCGCCGGCGCCCGGCGTCGAGGAGGTGCTCGCACTCGCGTCGAGGGCCGCGCCGCCGGATCACGTGCTGCGTCTCTATCGCAGCAGCCTCTCGCTGGTCGCCACGGCCGCGCCGCTGCCGGCCAATCTCGAGGAGCTGCGCGCACGCGGTCTCGCGCTGCGCACCGTGGACGCGGGCTCGCCGTCGGCGCTGATCGCGCACGCGAAAGCGACGAGTTACGCCGCGTCCTTCGCGGCAACGCGTCACGCGATCGCGCAAGGCGGTGACGACGCGGTGCTCGTCTCGCAGGGGCGGGTGCTCGACGCGCCGACCGCGAACGTGTGGGCGGTGCTCGGCGGCGACCTGCTCACGCCGCCGCTCGGTGCGGGCGTGCTGCCTGGCGTGACACGCTCGTTCCTGCTCGAGCTCGGCGATGCGCAGGAGCGCGAACTGACCGTCGAGGAGCTGTACGGCGCCGACGAGCTGTTCATCACGTCGTCGATCCGGGAAGTGATGCCCGTGACCTCGATCGACGGACACGCGGTGGCGAGCGGCCCCACGGCGGCACGGCTCCAGGCCGAGCTACGCTCCGCGACGTGAGCGATCACGGGCGTAGGCTCGACGGAGCCCGCGAAGGAGCGGAGGCGGCGGCTCGGCCGGCGCCGGAGCGGGACAAAACAGTGCGCCTCGGTGGGATGGCCCTCGCGAACGGCGTCCTCGTGCACGGCCCGACGTCGTGGGCCTGCGCGGTCCGGCTCGAGGACGGGACGCTGAAGGTCGTCGCGAAGCGCAAGCGCCTGCAGGCGATGCGTGTCACGAACCCGGTGCTCCGCGGCCCTGCGCGCATGGCGGAGGCGATGTCCCTCCTGCCCCTGGTCAAGCGCGCGCTGCCGGAGGCCCAGCTGCCGTTCGAACGGCGCGGCGTGCTCGCGGCGATGGCGGGCACCTTCGTCGCGAGCAGCGCGGTGCGCAGGTCGAGCCTCCGCCCGGCGGCTCGCGAGCTCCTGACGAATCTCCTGTCCCTCGCACCCGCGGTGATGTCGCTGCGCGGCGGGGACGTCGCGGCGTACCACGGGGCGGAGCACGTGGCGATCGGCACCTACGAGCACGGCGAGGAGCGCCCGAAGGAGCACGAGCGCTGCGGCTCGCATCTCGTCGGCCCGATGATCGTGACCAGCGCCGCGGCGGGGATCGTGGCCGAGCACCTTCCGCAGCGTCATCGCGCGATGGGCCGGGCGGCCGGCGCCCTCGGAGCCCTCGCCGCGTCGACCGAGATCTTCGGCTGGATGGCGCGCAACCCGTCACATCCGCTTTCGAAGGCGCTCGCGCGCCCGGGTCACGAGCTGCAGCACCGCGTCGGCACAGACGATCCGTCGCCCGCGCAGCTCGAGGTCGCGGAGGCCGCGCTGCGCGCGTGCCTGGAGCTCGAACATGATCACGACGCGTAAGCGTCTCGACCCGACCATCTTCGACCTACCGGTCGAGAAGATGCGCGCCGGCTGGTACGCGGACGCGTACTTCAACCACGCGCGCGCGACGCTGCTCGCGAACGACATGCACCCGCGCGTCGTCATGCAGGTCTTCCAGAAGAAGCACTCGTATCTGGGTGGCATGGACGAGGCGATCGCCATTCTCAAGCTCTGCGCCGACGATTGGGACGCGCTCACCGTGCACGCGCTCTACGACGGCGACACGGTGGCGCCGCGCGAAGCGGTGATGACGATCGAGGGCGACTACACGACGTTCGCGCATCTCGAGACCGCGTGTCTCGGCACGCTCGCGCGCCGCACGCTGATCACGACGAACGTCGTGCACGTGCTCGAAGCTGCGAACGGCAAGCCGATCATCTTCATGCCGGCGCGGCACGATCATCATCGCGTGCAGACGGGCGACGGCTACGCGGCGTACGTCGCGGGCAACGTCGTCGGCGCGGAGATCGGCGTCACGACCGACGAGCAGGCGTCGTGGTGGGGCGGCCGAGGCATCGGCACAGTGCCGCACGCGCTGATCGCGGCGTTCGGCGGCGACACGGTCGCGGCTGCGAAGCACTTCGCCGACTACGCGGCGGACATGAACGTGACGGTGCTCGTCGACTTCGAGAACGACTCTGTGCGCACCGCGCTCGAAGTCGCGGACGCGCTCGGCGACCGTCTGTGGGGCGTGCGGCTCGACACGTCCGAGTCGCTGGTCGACCGCTCGCTGTGGGAGGAGATGGGCGACTTCACACCGACGGGCGTCAACCCGCGGCTCGTCTGGAAAGTGCGCGACGCGCTCGACGCGGCCGGTCGCAGCGACGTGCGCATCGTCGTGTCAGGCGGCTTCGACGTCCAGAAGATCAGCTCGTTCGAGCAGGCGGGCGTGCCCGTCGACGCATATGGCGTCGGCTCGTCGCTGATTCGCGGCGCGAACGACTTCACCGCCGACATCGTCGTCACGGACGGCAGGCCGACCGCGAAGGCCGGTCGCAGGCACACGCCGAACCCGCGGCTCGAGCGCGTCGAGTGAAACTGCTCTGGGACGTCGACACGCAGGTCGACTTCGTCCACGCCGACGGCAAGCTCGCGGTGCCCGACGCCGAAGGTGCCGTGCCGGCGATGAAGCGCCTCGTCGATGCGGCACGTGCCGCCGGCATCCCGCACGTCGCATCCGGCGACGATCACGAGCTGACCGACGTCGAGATCTCCGAGACGCCCGACTTCACGGCGACGTACCCCAGCCACTGCCTTCGCGGCACCCGCGGCGCCGAGAAGATCCCGGAGACGAAGCAGGACGACCCGGTGCCGCTCACGCTCACCGAGGTCCCGGAGAAATGGCTCCGCGGCCGCGAGTTCCTGCTGCTGAAGAAGAGCTTCGACGTCTTCACCAACCCGAATGCCGACCGGCTGCTGGAGCGGCTCGACCCGGAGGAGGTCGTCCTCTTCGGCGTCGCCACGGACGTCTGCAACGACGCCGCGATCCGTGGGCTGCTCGCCCGCGGCCGTAAGGTGACGTTCGTCGAGGACGCCTCGCGCGGGCTCGATCCCGACCGGACGGCCGCCTGCACCGCGGCGTGGCGCGACGCCGGTGTGCGGTTTGCCACAACCGACGAGGTTGTCGCGGAGCTTCAGGTTGGGTAGCGAAGTGCCGATGAGCCACCAGATGCCGCTCGGCTTCAACTTCAGCCACTTCATGTCCGACTTCGCTCTGACCTGGCTGCCCGTTCTCTTCTTCGGGCTGATGTGCGTGGTCGTCTGGCTGCTCTGGAAGACGGTCAAGCTCATGCCGCGCGTGAAGCCGATGGAGATCACGCCCGGGTCCTCGTCCGCGGTCACCTGGGACGACGTCGCCGGCCTCGACGAGGCGAAGGAGGAGCTGCAGGAGATCGTGGACTTCCTGCGCGACCCGCAGAAGTTCGAGTCGCTCGGGGCGCGCGTTCCGAAGGGCATCCTCTTCCACGGTCCTCCCGGTACCGGCAAGACGCTCGCCGCGAAGGCCGTCGCCAACGCTTCGGGCGCCCGCTTCTACGCCCAGAGCGCGTCGGCGTTCGTCGAGATGTTCGCCGGCCTCGGCGCCGCGCGCATCCGCAAGCTCTTCGAAGAGGCGCGCAAGAACGCGCCGTCGATCGTCTTCATCGACGAGCTCGACGCCGTCGGCATGGCGCGCAGCGGCCACTCGTTCAATCGCGAGCAGGACCAGACGCTCAACCAGCTGCTCGTCGAGCTCGACGGCTTCGGCCCGCGCGACCAGGTCGTCGTCATGGGCGCGTCGAACCGGCTCCAGGATCTCGACCCGGCGCTGCTGCGTCCGGGGCGCTTCGACCGGCAGGTCACGATCCAGCCGCCCGACCTCAGAGGACGCGAGGAGATCCTGCGCGTGCACACCCGCGGCAAGCCGCTCGCGCCCGACGTCGACCTGATGGCGATCTCGCGCCAGACGGCCGGGCTCACGGGAGCCGACCTCGCGAATATCTGCAACGAGGCCGCGATCGGGGCCGGCCGCCGCGGCAGCAGCAAGCTGCAGACGGAGGACTTCGACTACGCGCTCGAGCGTGTCATCGCCGGCCTGCAGCAGCGCCGCGTCGTCACCGACAAGGAGAAGCGGATCCTCGCGTATCACGAAGGCGGGCACGCGCTCATGTCGCACCTCGTCGGGTCAGCGCCGCAGAAGGCGACGATCATCGCGCGCGGCGCCGCGCTCGGCTATGTGCTGCACCTTCCGGAAGAGGAGCGCTACCTCGAGACCAAGGAGGAGCTCGTCGACTGGATGGTCGTCGCGCTCGCCGGACGCGCCGCCGAGGAGGTCGTCTTCGGGCGCGTCACGAACGGCGCGGCGAACGATCTCGAGAAGGTGACGCAGATCGCACGCTCGATGGTCTTCGACTGGGGCATGGGCGAGTCGGTCACGTCACGCACGCTGCGCGCGGACAACTATGCGCTGTCGGAGGAGACGAAGCGCCTGCGCGACACGGAGCAGGCGGCGCTCACCGATCGCGCGTACTCCGAGTCGCTGCGGCTGCTCGCGATGCACCGCGCCGCGCTCGACCGCGTTGCGGCGGCGCTGCTCGAACGCGAGACGCTGAGCCGCGACGAGATGCTCGAACTGTTCGCCGACGTCGAGACCGAGCCGCGTTCTTCGGACGCGGTCGGGGTTGTCCGGGCGCTCGGCACGCAACCGAACGGGTAGCCTCACCGCCGGAATGGCGGCGAAGCGCATCGATCACCTCGGCATCGCGGTTGCCGACCTCGACGAGGCGCAGGCCCAGTACGAGCAGCTTCTGGGCGCTGTCGCCGTCGGACGCGACTCGCTGCCCGACACGGATGCCGTCCTGCTCGAGCTCGGCGACACCCGCATCGAGCTCGTCGCGGCACGCGGTGACGATTCACCGGTCGGGAAGTTCCTCGCGAGCCGTGGCCCGGGCATGCATCACGTCGCCTACGAGGTCGCCGACGTCGCCGCCGAGCTGGCTCGCCTGGCCGGCGCGGGGGTCGAGCTGGTCGACCAGGAGCCCCGCCCTGGGCTGTTCGGGCACACGGTCGCGTTCGTTCATCCGCGCTCGCTGGGCGGCGTCCTGGCAGAGTTGGTGTCACATGAGCACGAATGACCGCGTCCGCCTCGAGATCGCGTTCGAGGGAAGCCAGGTTCTGAACGTCTATGTGCCCGCCTCGACGGCGGACGACATCGACCGCGCCATCGCCGGTGGGCACGAGAGCCTGGCCTTCGAGGGGGAGGACGGCCGCTACACGCTGTCGGTCGCGAAAGTCGTCTACGTCAAGCGCTTCGCCCGTGAGAGCCGCGTCGGCTTCGGTGCCGACGGTTAGGTTCGAAGGGGCAGGGGCACCATTTTCGGCGTGACCACGCCTGCCTCGGACAAGAAGGAGAGCGAGACCAAGCACGTTCGCGGGCTGGTCGATCGCGCCCAGAAGGGCGATCGCGACGCGCTCGAAGAGCTGTACCTGATCCATTTCGACCGGATCTACAGCTACCTGCACGTCAGCGTCGGCAACCGGCACGACGCCGAGGATCTGACGACCCAGACCTTCCTGAAGATGCTCGAGTCGATCGGGAAGTTCCGCTGGCAGTCGGCGCCGTTCTCGGCCTGGCTCTTCCGCATCGCGCACAACCTGGCGATGGACCACTTCCGCGCGTCGCGCCGCTGGCAGCCGGAGGAGGAGGTTCCGGAGCCGGAGCCCGACGAGTCGACGTCCGCCGAGGCGGATGCGCTCCAGTCGATCGGCCGCAAGTCGATGATGGAGCTGATCGAGGATCTCTCGCCCGAGCAGCAGCAGGTGCTGACACTGAAGTTCCTGTTCAACTTCGCGAATGCCGAGGCGGCGACGATCCTCGGCAAGACCGAGGGCGCGATCAAGTCGCTCCAGCACCGCGCGCTCGCCTCGCTGCAGAAGCAGATCGAGAAGCAGAAAAACGACGCGGCCTAGCTAGGCTGGCGGCGTGGCTCTCGAGGTCGGCATCGTCGGCCCGTCCGGCAGTGGGAAGACGTCGCTCTTCACCGCGCTCACCAGGACGGGCGGCGGCGAGTACGGGAAGACGAACGTCGGCATGGCGCCGATCGCCGACGCGCGCCTGGATGCGCTCGCCGAAGTCGTCTCGGCGAAGAAGATCACCCCTGCGACGATCCGGGTGCAGGACATCCCCGGCTCGGCTGCCTTCGGCGAGCTGCGCCAGGTCGACGCGCTGCTCGTCGTCGTTCGGGAGGCTGGTGACCTCGAGGACTTCAAGCTCGAGCTCCTCGTCGCGGACCGCGACCATGTCGAGAAGCGGATCGAGCGCGTCGAGAAGCAGGCCAAGTCCGGCGATGCGAAGTTGCGCGCGGAGCTCGAGGAGCTGAAGAAGGCCCTCGCTCACGTCGACGCAGGGCAGACGCTCGCGGACTATCAAGGCGAGCTCCCTCAGGGCCTCGAGCCGTTGACGACGAAGCCGCTGATCGCGATCGAGAACGGCCCCGGCGGAATCGACCTGAAGCTCGAAGCGGAGCTCGCCGAGCTGCCAGACGAAGAGGCTACAGCCTTCCGAGACGGCGGGGAGTCGGCGCTCGACGACATCGCTGCGCGATTGCGCGACGCTCTCGAGCTGATCACGTTCTTCACCGCCGGCGAGAAGGAGACGCGCGCGTGGACGCTGCGCCGCGGCCAGACGGCGCTCGACGCCGCCGGGTCGATCCACTCCGACATCGCGCGCGGCTTCATCCGCTGCGAGGTGATCGACTGGAAGGACCTCGTCGAGCTCCGCTCGCACGCGGAAGCGGCGAAGCAGGCGAAGCAGCGGTTGGAAGGCAAGACGTATGTCATCCAGGACGGCGACGTCCTCAACATCCGCTTCAACGTCTGACCTCTAGTGGTGCCAGGCACCACAGGTGCCTGGCACCTTTTGCCCTAGACCGCGATCAGCACGACGCCGACGAGCGTCAGCAGGATCCCGACCTGCTGCACACGCGCGATCCGCTCGTGCAGGACGCGCGCCGCGAGCAGCACCGTCACAACCGGATAGAGCGACGCAAGCACCGACGTGAGGCTGATCAGGCCGTGCCCCGCGGACGCTGCGAAGAGCACATTGCCGAGCATGTCGCCCAGACCGACTGCGGCTACGACGACGAGCGCCTTGCGCGGCAGCTTCAGCTCGGGACGCTGCACCGCCCACGCCGACGCGACGACCAGCAGAGCGGTGGCGCGGAAGACGAGCGACGCGTACCAGAAGTCCGCTTTGCCGGCCGCGTGCATGGGTGGGAAGTAGAAGCCGAACCCGATCGCTGCGAGCACTGCGAGCCCAGCACCGGCAACGATCTTCGCCGACCCGGACGAGTGCTCGATCGACGCGAGCGCGACCCCGACGATCGCGAAGGCGATGCCCGCGATCTGCGGAGCGGTCGGGTTGTCGCCCGTCGCGATGCCGAAGATCACGGGGATCGCCGCGGACGCGCCCGCGATCGGCGCGATCACCGTCATCGCGCCGACGGCCATCCCGCGGTAGTACGCGTACAGGCCGAGCGTCCCCGAAAGCGCCGCCGGCGCCGCGTAGAACACGCCCCAGTGCGCCGGCGCCTCGCCGCGAATCGCCACTGCGGCTGCGATGCCGATCAGGCCGAAGACCTGCGCCCAGAGCATCACGCGGATCGCCCCCCAAGTCCGGCCCCACAACGGGCCGACGAAATCCGCGACGTCCCAGGCGAGGGACGCCCCGAGAGCCAGCGCGAGGGCGGTCAATCGACGCGGCGCGTCGCGGCGATCGCGTCGAGCTGGTTCGCGTGGTAGAGCACGGCGGCCTCCGCCGTGCGTGCGGCGCGCGCGTCGTGGTGCACGGCGACGCAGTGCAGGAGCTCCGCAAGCTGGGCGGCGGCGAGCCCTTCGGCGCGCTCCTCGATCAACCGCAGCCCGAGGTGCACGTGGCCGAGCAGCCGACCCTCGTCCGTCTGCGTGAACGCCGGTCCGGGGCCGAGCTCGAGCGTCCGGCCGACGTCGTGCACGAGTGCGGCGGACAGCACTAGGTCGGGACGCAGCCGCGGATGCAGCTGCGCGGTCTCGCGGCAGAGCGTCGCGACGCCGACGGTGTGCTCCATCAGTCCCCCCGCGTACGAGTGATGGTCGTCGCTCGCGGGATACGCAGCGAGGTCGCGGTCGCCGAGCACCGCCTGCACCGTCGCCGACAGCCCGGGATGCGTGATCTCGGCAACAAGGAACTCGAGGAAGCCGGCTGCCTCGTTCGGGTCGCGTCGCGTGCGCGGCGTCAGCGACGCCGGATCGACTTCCGTTGCCGCCTCCACCGACCGCACGTCGAGCTGCAGCCGGTCTCGGAACTTCTCCACTCGGCCGAGCACGCGCACGGCGTCGCCCTCCGAGAAGCGCCCGTCGAGCAGCTCGACGTCGTTCCAGACGCGCGCCTCGATGCTCCCCGTCGGATCGACGAGCTCGAGCGCCAGGTAGGTGGCGCCGTTGCGCGTGCGCAGCTTGCGCTTCGTCTTGACCGCGTAGATCGCCTCGACGATGCGGTCCTCCGCTAGCTCGGCGATAGTCATTGGCCCATCCTAGGGACGTACCCAGATGCGGAAGCCGTCCTCGTCGCGGCTCTCAGCGATCTGGTCGAGCACCGCAGCGCACTCCTTCGGACGCCAGCCGACGACGCCGCGCAGGTCGGCTGCCGTCAGCTCTCCGGCGTTCCGCAGGATCGTCTCGGCGAGCTCCCGGCGGGCTGCTTCGCGCGACGGCAGCTTCTTCGGGAGCTTCCACTTGCGCGCCAGGACGTCGTGGGCGAGCGAGCCCCACGTGCTCCCCTCGTCGACGAGGAACGCATTCGTCAGGACCAGCCGCTTGTGGGCGGCGAAGAGCGACTTGTCGACGTCGCGCTTCGAGATGCCGGTGATGTTGCGGATCTGCGGGTTGGTCAGCGGGCCTGCCTCGCGGATGATCTGCACGACCGGGTCGTCGTCCATCTCCTCGCCGTTCGCCGCGACGAGCGCGGGCAGCATTCGCGGCGCGATGCAGCTCGCCGTGCGCGCGAGGTGCTTGCCGACGCACGCGCGGCCCTTGTCCGGCAGCGCGTCCTTCGCCCACCACAGGAAGTTGATCTCCTCTGTGTCCCAGTCCGTGTGCTGGAGGCCGGAGACCTGCTCCCAGAGTGACGGCAGGACGACGTCGTGGTGCGGGAAGAGCAGCGCCAGCCCAACCTTGTCGATCCAGCGGGCTGCCTGCGCGAGAGTCCGAATCACCCGTCTAGTCTGCAGGGCATGCCGTCCGTCCGCCCCTTCAAGGCGCTCCGGTATTCGTCGAGCGCCCTCGACAAGCTGGTGGCGCCGCCTTACGACGTCATCTCGGACGAGCAGCGTCTCGACTACCTCGCGCGCGACCCGCACAACGTCGTCCACCTGACGCTGCCGGATTCCCCGGAGCAGGCCGCCGAGGAGCTCGCGGCGTGGCGGGAGGACGGCACGGTCGTCGAGGACGACAGCGCGTTCTGGTGGGTGGCGCAGGACTACACCGGCCCGGACGGGGTCGCTCGCACGCGCGAAGGGTTCGCGGCATCGGTCGAGGCGAAGCCCTACTCGGCCGGCGAGGTGCTGCCGCACGAGCGCACGCACGCCGGGCCGAAGGAGGGCCGCCTGCGCCTCGTGCGCGCGACGCGGACGCAGCTCGAGCCGATCTTCCTGCTCTACGACGCCGACCCGCCCGTGGCGCGGCCGGACGGCGAGCCCGACATGGACGTCGAGGAGGGTGGCGTGCGCACGCGGCTCTGGCGCATCCCGGCAACCGCTGCGGTCGAGGTCGACACGCCGCTGCTGATCGCAGACGGTCACCATCGCTACGAGACGGCGGTCGCGTTTCGCGAGGAGGAGCCGAGCGCGACGCATCTGATGGCGGTGCTCGTGTCGTCGCGCGCACCGGGCCTCGAGATCTTCCCGACGCACCGTCTCGTGCAGAGCGTCGGTGACGTGCCCGGGACGCCGGTCGAGGCGCCGGACGACGGCGTGAC
>DASZBP010000150.1:0-2433 GCA_035943915.1 Gaiellaceae bacterium
ACAGTGAAGTGACTGTATACGCCGTATTCAGCCGACGAAAGTCGCGACGAGGCGGAGGTCGTCGACCAGGCCCGCGAAGAGCTCGTCCCGGTTCTCCCCGCGCAGGACTGCGCTCGGGTGGATCGTCGCTGTGACCAGCTCCGCCAGGTCGGAACCGAGCTTCTCGCCGCGGTGCCGGGTCAGGCGGAAGTCCTTGCCCAGGCAGGCCTGAGCCGCCGTGGCACCGAGCAGGACGAGCGCGCGCGGCTCGATCACCGCCAGCTCGGCCTCGAGCCAGGGCCGGCACGCCTGCTGCTCCGTCCAGGTCGGCTTGTCGTGGATGCGCCGTGTCCCGCGCGCCTTCCACTTGAAGTGCTTGACGGCGTTCGTGACGTACGTCTTCTTCCGGTCGACGCCCGCCTCCTCGAGCGCCCGGTCGAGCAGCTTCCCCGCCGGCCCGACGAACGGCGCGCCTTCCTTGTCCTCCTGGTCGCCTGGCTGCTCGCCGACCAGCATCACCTCGGCTTTGAGGCGTCCCTCGCCGAAGACCGCCTGCGTTGCGTCCTCGAAGAGCGGGCATCCCTCACAGCGCTGAACGGCGTCGCGTAGTGATGAGAGCGTCAGCTTGTCCGGCAAGAACGGCGCGGCCGTCGGATACGGGTTCGCGCGTGGCACGGGGAGGAGGTACCCGCGGCCGCCGATACGATGCGGCCTCTCTGGCGCCTTGGCCGAGTGGTTAGGCAGCGGCCTGCAAAGCCGTTTACAGCGGTTCGAATCCGCTAGGCGCCTCTAGCGCGACGGCAGCGTCACGCGGCGAGCGCGATGCAGCATGCGATCCGAACATCGTGAACCGGCGGTGCGCTGTCTACAGTCGAGAGTGATTGACGCGTCGTTCGGCGAATGCGCTCTAGTCCAACCGAGCGGAAACCGATAATTCGAACGATGGCGGCCAGAGCGATGATGCACGTCAACGCGCAGGCGAATCAGCTCGCGCTGATCGTCGACACGCAACAGGCGATCGCCACCGCGGATGGCTCGTTCGCCGAGCTGATGGCAATCGTCGCGGACCGCGCGATCCAGCTCACTGGCGCGGCCGCGGCCGTCGTCGAGGTGCCGGAGGGCGACGAGATGGTCTATGTCGCGGGTGCCGGCGTAGCCGCAGGCACCGAAGGTCTGCGTCTCAAGCTGCAAGGCAGCCTCTCCGGCCTGTGCGTGCGCACCTGCGAGACGGTCATCTCATACGACACCGAGACCGACGACCGCGTCGATCGCGAGGCGTGCCGGAAGGTCGGGGCGCGGTCGATGCTCGTCGTGCCTCTGCGCGAGGCGACGGCAGAAGGGCCGGCTGCGGTGAAGGTCTACTCACCCGACGCGCACGCGTTCCGGCAACAGGACTCACATGCGCTCGAGCTGATGGCAGAGCTCGCCGCGTCGACAATGCGGCGCACCAGCCAGGTGGCGCAGCTCGTGGCGCTCGACCGGCTGAAGGACGAGATCGTCGGCGTCGTCACGCATGAGCTGCGCAACCCGATCACGTCGATCAACGGCTACCTCCAGCTCGTGTTGGCCGAAGCCGACAACCTCGATCCCGAGACCCTCGGCTTCCTACGCGCCGTCGAACGCAACGCCGCGCGTCTCAACGCGCTCGTCGACGACCTGCTCACACTGCTGCACGCCGAGTCCGGCGAATTCGATCTCGACATGAGCTCGATCGACCTCGCCCAGGTCGCGCTAGACGCCATCCACACGGTCGCGCCACTCGCCGAGCGCAACGCGATCCAGCTCGACGTGCAGCTGCAGCAACCGACGATGGCGACGGCCGATGAAGTTCGCATGGCGCAAGTCTTCGACAACCTCCTCTCGAACGCCGTCAAGTACTCGCTGGAAGGCGGTCCGGTCCTGATCAAGCTCGGCGTGCGCAACGGTTGCGCCGAGCTGGTCGTTGCCGACAGCGGCATCGGTATCCCAAAGGAGGAACAGCAGTTCCTCTTCCAGCGTTTCTTCCGCGCGTCGACCGCGTCCAAGCACGACATCCCCGGCACCGGCCTGGGGCTGACGATCGTGAAGACGATCGTCGAGGCGCACGGCGGCTCGATCGAGTGCGAGTCGGCGTGCGGGCGCGGCACGACGTTCCGGGTCCGCGTTCCTGTCGGCACCTGATGCGCCGCATCACGGTGGCCTGCGTCGTGTTCGCGATCGGGATCGCCGTCGGCGACGCCGTCCTGCGGCCGGGCCATCACGGTCCGCCGAAGCTGGAACGTGAGGTCTCGGGCTCCGTCGCCGCAGCGAGCGGGGGAGACGTCGTTCACGTGACGTGCGTGTCCGACCACTGTGGTGTCGTCGTGCGGCGGGCCGGCGCCTCGGCCTGCCAGGGCTGGGTGGTGCCGCTGGATGCGGGCGTTCCCGGGGCTCCGCGGCGGGCTGCGCTCGTCGACTGCTGACCAAGCGGTCTAG